>CAJXUM010000282.1 GCA_913060855.1 uncultured Lewinella sp.
CTTGTACACACATGTGCTTAGCATCTATATAAACAGCAACATCATCTGTTTTCAAAATCTTTTTCAACTCTGCAGAAATTTGCATCGTTAGGCGTTCTTGAACCTGTGGACGTCGAGCGTAATAATCTACGACGCGATTCAATTTGGACAGGCCAACTACCTTACCATTTGCGATATAGGCAATATGTGCTTTACCATAGATCGGAAGGAAGTGGTGTTCGCAAAAAGATTTCACCGTAATGTCTCGTTCTACCAACATTTGTCTGTAGCGGAACTTGTTATCAAAGAGTGAAATACTAGGCTTGTTCTTTGGATTTAAGCCTTGGAAAATCTCTTTGACAAACATTTTGGCTACCCGACGTGGTGTACCACTTAAGGAGTCATCTTCCAAATCCAGCCCTAAAATGTCCATTATTTCCGCAAAATGATTGGATATTTTCTGCATCTTTTCTTCATCAGAAATAGCAAAAGCGTTCGGCTTTAATGGCGTGTCAGCTGAAGTCCCAGCATGTTGCTCCCCTATTTCAAAATCTGTCGTGTCTTGGTCAGCATCTGTCCGTTCGGGCATAGATTGGACTGTCCCATTTAGTCTCTCTTCTAGAATCATGGTGAATTATTATTTTTAATTCCTAATAAAGCAGCTTTTCATATTTGCCTGATAAAAAGCAACTTATTCAATTTAATACGAGTATAATGGTGTAGATGATGTTATGATGATATAAATGAGTGGTTTAGGAAGAATTATGTTATTTTTGGCACCCTATTGACTAAAACTAATCTCGTTCATATTCAGCCTAATAAACATAGAGATCATCCTTTTGGTTTAAAAAAACCTTGAAATAATCCTCAAATCCGTTTCAGATGGATACCCGATTGGCTTTACTTTTACTCCTATTTTTCTGTGTCAATTGTTCCAACGATTCAACTGACGATCTTTTTATAGATTGTCGATACAGTGCACCGGAACAGTTATTTTCCAAAAGTTTACCGGAAATAGAAAACCATCAATTCTTAGTGGACAAGATGACCAGTGAGGAAATTTTGCATTTCACGGATGGAAGTAAGCTTAGGCTCCTTCAGTCTGGGTGTGATTACCTCAAGCAAGAATTTGAGTTTTCTGCCCCTTCTTTTGACAACCAGAAATCAACCGCCTATTGGTTGGAAAATACCTTATCCCTATTGCAAAAACTGAGTCGCTTAGGACCAGAATATATCACCTATCGCCAATGGGCTGCAGCTATCAAGCAAAAGTCTAATCTCTTTGAGTTAGATAAGAACATTAAATTGGCTGAGGATTCCTATGTTCGTATTAATCGGGCCAATCACAGAGGGGATGCCATTCTAATGCTTACACTTTCAGAAAAACCTTGAGGATAAAAGCAAAATACAAAATATTTATACTGCTTTGTTTTTCAGGAGGTTTCACAATAGTACGATAAACATTTATTAAATAATAAAATACATAAACTGCTGTTAAATAAATTCTTAACCAAAAGAATTACAAATGAGCGTTTTAGATTTCCAAATAAAATTTTGCGCTTTTTTTTTGCCAGGTAGATGCAATTTTTCTACTTTTACAGAGCAATTCGAACATTGCGGTTGAACTCGAAGGATAAATTCAAAAACATGAGCATCTAGATTTAAGTTTCTCCTCCCTATGTGCTCGCTGAGATGTTTCATGTAAGTAATAGCGATTTTCCTATCCTTTGTAGCATTCACAAACAACACTTGAAGATTAACCATCATAAGATATTAGTATCAGTAAGTTAGATGAGCCCCGCTGTGCGTTTCGCGCGGTGGGGTTTTTTAATATTCTCCATTTTGTAGTCTTGTCCGTCAATAATATTTGTTCCTTTCTTTTCTATAAGTATATTTGCGGGGTTTTTCAGATCAGCGCTTTTGACCGATTTTGTTAAAAGCAGATCATACAAAACACTAGAGTCTCCTGTGTTGTTCCCATTGGAGACTTTCACCTAAAATTTCATCTTCACAAAAGAAAAATTGACCATATGAATTTTGATCTCATCGTAATTGGAACCGGCCCAGGTGGATATGTGGCAGCAATTAGGGCTTCTCAATTGGGTATGAATGTAGCCGTAGTCGAGCGCGAAAGCCTCGGCGGAATATGCCTCAACTGGGGTTGTATTCCTACAAAAGCATTGTTAAAAAGCGCTCAGGTTTTCGAATATATTCAGCATGCAGAAGATTATGGAATCAAAGTGGAGAAAGCTGAAGCTGATTTTGAGGGAATGATAAAGAGAAGTCGAGGAGTGGCTGATGGAATGAGCAAAGGGATTAACTTCCTCTTTCGGAAAAATAAAATTACTGTCATTAATGGCACGGGGAAATTGGCACGGGGCAAAAAGGTAGAAGTAACCGATGCAGAAGGAAAAGTGAAAGAGTACACGGCCAATCATATCATCGTAGCAACCGGAAGCCGCGCTAGGGCTTTGCCGAATATTCCTATTGATGGTAAGAAAATCATAGAATACCGTAAAGCGATGTCTCTTCCTAAGCAACCCAAACGCATGGTTGTTGTCGGAGCTGGAGCAATCGGTGTGGAATTTGCCTACTTCTACCACTCTATTGGTACAGAAGTTACCATTGTAGAATTCATGGAGCAAGGGCTTGTTCCTCGTGAAGATCCCGATATTTCTAAAGAGTTGGGAAGAACTTACAAGAAGAAGGGAATCAAAGTGTTGGGTAACACGGCCGTCGAAAGTGTTGACACTAAAGGTAGAGGATGTAAGGTAACCGTTAAGAATCGCAAGACCGGAAAAGTAGAAGAAATTGCTTGTGATGTGGTGCTTTCTGCCGCGGGTGTTGCTCCTAATACTGAAAATATTGGACTGGAGACGCTGGGTATTAAGACCGATCGTGGTCAGATCTTAGTAGATGAGTATTACCAAACCAATGTTCCGGGCATCTATGCGATTGGCGATGTGATTCCTGGTCCTGCCTTGGCACACGTGGCGAGCGCAGAAGGCATTACCTGCGTCGAAAAGATCGCAGGACATCATCCAGAGCCGATTGACTACAATAATATCCCTGGCTGTACTTATTGCTCTCCTGAGGTGGCCTCTGTAGGCTATACCGAGCAGGCGGCAAAAGAAGCAGGTTATGAAATCAAGGTGGGTAAGTTTCCATTTTCTGCATCAGGCAAGGCTAAGGCAGCTGGCGCACCAGGTGGTTTTATAAAAGTGATTTTCGATGCCAAATACGGCGAGTGGTTAGGGGCGCATATGATTGGTTATAATGTAACCGAACTAGTAGCTGAAGTAGTAACCGCTAGAAAACTTGAAACCACCGGACATGAAATTATCAAATCGATCCACCCCCACCCTACTATGAGTGAGGCCATCATGGAAGCTACGGCAGCCGCCTATGATGAGGTGATTCATTTGTAAAACATACATCGTAATAGACGAAAACAGCCTTCATTGCAATATGCAAATGAAGGCTGTTTTTATTTTATTCGTAGATACGAAAGAACGTCATTTTAACTAATAGTCCAGCGCACTCTCTCAAAAACCCACTCAATAAAACGTTTCTCTTCCGTAATAATCTGCCCCTTTCCTAGCATAAATTGTGAAGGCTCGATAATGTCTCCAGTAGTGGTATGAAGTCCATCTGGAAATCGAACTTCAATTTGTATTTTCTTATTATTGGGGATTTTACCTTTACGCGCCACTGTTCCTTCTACTGCACCAAACTCTTGAAAAGGATAACTGGCAAACTTCACAATCACCTTTTGCCCTTCCCTCACTTTACCTGATCCCTCAATTTCTAAATCCATACGGCCCAAAATACCAGAATTGCCTGCAGGTATGATAACCAGTAAATTTTCGTCTTTTTCTACAAAAATCTTCTCATTGATTCCCATCGGAATCGCAGCTACACCATTGATCGGTGCAATGACCAAGTACTGTTTTTTCCAAGCATCCAATCGGTTTTGTAACTCGATGAAACTCTCCTTTACCTGATTGGCCAAACTACTCTTACTCTGCTTGGACCCTTCTTCATACCCATCGATTTCTTTTCTAATAGCGGCGATCTCAAATTCTCTATTCTTGATATTGGATTCAGCCCCTTGCAGTAAGCGCTGTTTGGTTAATTCTTCTTCCTGGGCTTGTCGAACCTTGTTGATAGAAGATCGACGACTGTGAAAAAGATTTTGTTCTCTTACATAGTTATCATGGGCAATGGCCAGTTCTTTTTCCAACGTTTCTTTATTCCGCTTCTCGTATTGTATCGTATTTTTTGCTCGGCGGATTTGCTGATTGAGCTGGCTAATACTAAGTTTTTCTAGCTTACCTGATGCCCCTAATTCATAGGCCTCCTTCTTCTCAAAAAAGTCATACAACGCATCTTGGATCTCGCCTAAAATCAGGTCTTCGGGGGGATTAAATTTTTCTAGACTGGAAATATTGATGTCTGTAACACTGGCGATTTGATCCTCTAAAATGTGAATGTCTTCAAACTTGGCTTTACTTTGAAAGGCCATCAAGGTTTGCCCCGCCTCCACGGTGTCTTCATGCCCCACTAAAATATCAGATATAAAGAAAGAACCCTCTGCTACAATCGGACGAGGAGGTTCTACGGAAGAGACGATGATTTCCGCCTTTACGGTATCAGGGTATTTCACAAAATACGACATCCAACCAATAATGACGATCGTCACCAGTGCAATCGTGGTACCATAACTAACCAGCCAACTAGGCGGCGTTCCCAAAATCTCCTGTACCTCCTCACTTCTGATTTCGATATTATCTCTAACTGACATTGGATTTGGAATTATTGCTTTTAGGCGCCTAATTCGAGTTGATTCCGAACTAATTGAAAGTAGGCACCTCTAACATAGGTAAGTTCTTCGTGTGTTCCTTGTTCTACTATTTCTCCACTTTCGATCACGATGATATTATCCGCATTCATAACGGTACTCAATCGGTGCGCCACAATAACGACCGTTTTACCTCTGAAAAAGTCCTCTAGGTTCTCCATGATGACCATTTCGTTGTATGAATCTAATGCAGTGGTCGCCTCATCAAAGAAGATGTAGTCAGGGTCCTTATAGACAGCTCTAGCAATCAACATACGTTGCCGCTGTCCTTGGCTAAGCCCCAAACCTTCCCGACCGATTTTAGTATTGTATCCTAAAGGTAGTGATTCAATGAAATTTTGAATATTGGCGACCTTCACGGCATTTAGCAATTTTTGCTTATTCACAATTTCATCGCCCAATGCGATATTCTTCGCAATGGAATCATTGAAAATGTAACCATCTTGTCGTACCACACCGCACTTGCTTCGCCACAATCGATTGTGTAAGTTTTTCAGGTTTACATCACCCAACCGGATCGTGCCATCGCTTGGAGTATAGAAATTCAACAGTAACTTTAATATGGTGGTCTTACCGCTCCCACTCGTACCCACAATCGCAGTTGTTTTCCCTTTGGGAATCCGAAGATTAACTCCTTTCAGGATCACCGGAGAATGTGGCCCGCTATATTGGAAAAAGACCTTTTCCATCGATAAATCGCCAAATTCAGGTAGCAGTGTAATCTTGTCTTCTATATTTTCTTCATCTTCTTTAGAGTGAATTTCATTCATCCGCTCTAAGCTGATTTTCGCATCTTGTAAGGAACGTATAAATTCTATGAAGCGATTAAGCGGTGCGTTAAGCTGCCCAATGATATATTGAATCGCTACCAACATCCCCAAAGTCATGATACCATCTAATACTGCCTTGGCGACAATAAAAATGATGAAAATATTCTTGGTTTCATTGATAAAAGAAGCACCCGATCGCTGTAACTGTTCAATCCGAAGCGCACTCATACTAGTGCGGAATAGCTTGGCTTGGATTCTTTCCCAGGCCCAACGTTTTTGGCGTTCAGCATTATGCAATTTAATCTCTTGCATACCATTGATCAGCTCGATCAAGTTCCCCTGGTTTTCGGCCGATTGATCAAAGCGCTTATAATCTAGTTCCCGTCTTCTCTTTTGAAAGAAAAAGATCCAAGCTAGATTAGCCATCGTACCAATCAAGAATAAGAAAAAGACCTCCGTATTCCAGGAGAATAAGATCATTGAGAAGGCCAAAAATGTAAAGAAGGAAAATATCGACTCTAAGGTCGTAGAGGTTAGAAAACGTTGAACTCGCTCATGATCGGTGATTCGCTGCATTAAATCTCCGGTCATCTTAGAATCAAAAAATCGCAAAGGTAATCGCGTTAATTTGATCAAGAAGTCGGAAATCAGGCTAATATTTACCCGGACCCCCACATGTAGAAATATCCACGAGCGGAACAGTTCCACTACCCCATTGGTGATGAACAACACCAACTGGGCTATCACAATCAGCCAAATAAAGGTGATGTCAATATTTCCAATCCCTATATCTACAATGGCTTTGATGAAGAAAGGTGCAATGACCTGTAAAATACCGCCTAAGAGCAATCCAATCAGGAGTTGGAAGATGAGCCCTTTAAATCTGCGGAAGTAAGAAAAGACATATTTAAAGCCTGACTTATCTATCTTATCACCATCTCGTTCAAAGAATTCCGGCGTCGTCTCCATCAAGAGCAACACACCCAACTCTTCTCCTTCCTCTTGGTCACTCAACCAATTCTCCAGGAATTCCTCTTTGGTCAGTTTAAACTTGCCAGCCGCAGGATCAGCTACCCAGACATACTTCTGGTTGGCCTTGTATACCACCACAAAGTGATCTTGGCGCCAGTGCGCAATACAAGGCATTGGAATATCCCGGCTTAATCGATCGAAGGTTGTTTTAACGGCTAGAGATTGGATCCCAATATGCTCGGCAGCGTCGCTAATACCCAGTAAAGAAACCCCTTGTTTACCCATATAGGTCAACTCTCGAAGGTACTCTAAGGAGTAATATCGTCCAAAATATCTCGCAACCATCCGAAGGCACGTGGCCCCACAATCCATGGCATCAAGCTGCTGATAGAATGGAAAATTATTTGGCATATATTGGATCCTGCTGTTTAGATTAAACTATGAAAATAAGGTGTTACAAGGGAATTTTTATAATTTGATAGCATTTTTTTGCATTTATCCCGTATAGTAGAGACCTTGTTTCGTCGTCAAAGTAACTTTTGTGAGCGGTTTAAAACAAAATTAATGCATTGACTTGATGATTATATCCCCTAATAACTGATCATATTTAACTCATGTATAATACTTTCATTTCTTTGATTAGCGTCGTTCAAAAGCCAGCAGACATCCGTGTCTTGCCTAGTTTTCTCGAACGTGTTGATGCCGAATTAAGTCAGCATTTTTCAGATTATGAAATCATATTAATCAATAATCTGCCTGTCTCTTATACACATCTGACGCT
>CAJXUM010000283.1 GCA_913060855.1 uncultured Lewinella sp.
GATGTGTATAAGAGACAGTTTCCAACTCGTAATGGAAGACGCACCCGTAAACCGCTTCGCGTACCTAATTGGCTCAGATGAAATTGGAAATACGAAACTATTTTGGCCCGACAGCGCCCCATTCCTTTCCTCTTCCCTTATATCAGAACAAAAGATGACCTTGCCTAGTGCTTATGACGCGCTAGAACTTATGAGTAAAAAGGATGAATTAGCCATCTTATTTAGTCTTACTCCTATCCCTAAAATCTCTAGTCTAGTCCAACGTGCCAGTAACTTAAAAGGTAACCTCCTGGAACGCTTGCAAAACGTTTTTGCTGAAAATTGGCTTGATATATCGGCTATTAATTATGATTTGAATAACTTGTCTTTTAGTATTGAGGCGCTTCCTGCGGGTAAAGTGGCTCCTTTAATCCTTTGTATTCGGGAAGACTAAATTCACTTACATTTATGCCTCAACTTACGCTTTCTACCTTTATTTGCTGTTTTCTCTTTTGCCCAGGTATTTTTGGACAATCCCCTAAGATAAAATGGAAAAAAGTCTATGACACAGATAAAAGAGAGGAAGTTTTCTACGAGGCAGTGCAAGGACCTGATGGGAATATCGCAGTGGTGGGAGAGGTAGATGGAGTGAATACCCGATTGGGGAAGCAAGCTTTCTTGAGCATTATTGATTCCAATGGAGAAATGCTTTTTCAAGAAAACTACGGTAAGACTTTAGATGACACGGCAAATTGTATCGAGCAGGGACCTAGTAATTCTTATTTCATTGGAGGAGGTCAGGGAAAACAAGCTTGGTTGCTACGCACCGATTTAGTGGGAGCCTTGGTCTGGGAAAAAAAATTACCCTTCGTCGGTAAACCTTCCCCGGTTATAGATCTCATATGTGAACCTAAAGTAGGCATCGTTTATTGGGCATGTGAAAATGGAGAGCTTGGAGCTATCCGGTCAGATGGAAAGATACTTTGGGGAAAAAAAGTGGATCAAAAGGGGTTGCGGCTACGCAAAATAATCTCTAGCCCTGATGGAAATATGTTTCTTTTAGGTGAGCTCCAGGAAGGTTCTAAATCAATGGCTTGGCTACAAAAGATCGACCCAGCTGGTACGCCCCAATGGGATAAGCCAAGGATGTATTCTGATATAATCGCTCAGGATATAATTTTTGACCACAATACGACCCAACTCTTATTGGCTGGCACCGATGTATCGGTGCCTAGAGGAGATATGGCCCTAATTCGATTAGATGTTAGGGGAAATATTATTGTCAAGAAAAACTATGGTGGGTCAAAGGAAGACAAAGGAATTGCCCTGATACGAACTCGAAACAATCATATCTTTTTACTAGGTATTGGGCGTCCTAGCTCGCTTAGAGGAGCCAAAATAATGAGGATTTGGCTCAACCACTTGGATGAAAAAGAATTCACTGTTTGGGATAAGAACGCTTATTTCGGAGGCGATAGATGGAATCTAGGTAGTGATATTATCGAGTTGAATAATGGCGATATACTAGCGATTGGAGCCTTGGACTCTGGTAGAACAAAAAAAGACGGCTGGTTGCTATGCCTCAAAGGCGCTCTGCAGGACCGTACGACGGTAAATAATGAACAGCCTTTCCTTGAAGCACCCGCGGTTACGCTGAAGCTCAAAAGTATACATATCGTTCAAGAAAAGAAAGAAAGACTAAAAAGAGGAGAGCCATATACAGGTCATTTACTGATCAAAAACGAAGGTAGAATGAGTTCTCCAATCGCAAGTATTACCATTAAGCCTCCTCCTGGAGTAGTGGTACACACCGGTCTAAAACAGCAGTTACCAGTAATCAATGCTGGGAAATTCACATCCAAGGAACTCCATTTTTCAATCGATTCAGATTATGCAGCCGATACCATCCAGTTTCAGTTTCGGGTGGAGGATGGCTCTAATCTAATTAGCTTCCAAAATCAAATAATTCTTGAAGTAGAACCCTTATTGCCCCCATCTTCTTCTCCAATGGTTAACTTGCAATGGGCTTCCCATCGCTCTGATTCCAGTTACTTACTAAAGAATGAGGTCTCTATTCATTTATTGGCTACCCCAGTATCGCCTGGATTAACCTTAAAGGATGAGGATTTTACTGTTTGGGTAAACGGAGATACTTTGTACTCTCAAAAACAAGGGCGCAAGTATAAAAAAGTGAGATTGCGAAGAAGAAATGCACGGCATCAGGCGGAGGCTTATGATTTTGAGGTAGATATACCGCTGGCATTTGGATGGAATAAAGTTTGGGTGACTTCTCATAAAAATGGGCGACAAGACATTAGTCCTCTTCGATATTTTCATGCTGGTGAAAAACCTAATTTATTTGTATTGGCAATCGGCGTCCCTTTTCCAGACCTGAAATACACGGCTAAGGATGCTCAGGAGTTTGCAAACGTACTGTCATTCCAGCAAGATGGCCTTTATAACCGGGTGGATACCGTGGTACTTAATACCAAAAAAGAAACAGAATTAAAATCTATCGCTAATGCGATCGCAGACCTAAAAAGACGCTCTGATCGACAAGAAATAAGAGAATCTGATGTCCTCGTCTTATATATTTCATCTCATGGACAGACTTTGAACGGGAATAAGGATGAATTGGATTTTCGGATTTTTGCCTCCGATACTAATGAAGAAAACGTATGGACTTATTCCATTGATTTTCAAAATCTTATTATGGAAACGCTGGATAAGATCCCATGTAAAAAACTAGTATTTATAGATGCCTGCCGCACGCAAGAACAACCCGCTTCGTATTTGGCTTCAAGTGGTGCTCGAAGTGGCAAAAAGAAACCGCAAAAAGAGGCTATATATGAATTGATTAATGCAGAGGTGAACTCACAGTTTTTATTATCCTGTAGTCCCGGAGAATCGTCATTCGAAGATAAAACCTGGGAAAATGGTGCTTTTACGAAGGCACTTTTGGAAGCCTTGCCAGGTAAGCAATTTATGAGTGATGGTATAATAAATGCGGATGCTGATGAGGATGGGTACTTAAGTATGTATGAACTGTCAAAATTCGTTCAACGTCGGGTTCCACAACTGGTAAGATCTGCAAAGAAAAATGCACCTCAAAACCCCGTTTTACGACCTCTAATTAATGTAAATAGCAACATGGCAATCTTTCGCGCTGACCTCAAAAAATAAATTATGTCTTATTGGAAATGGTTCGTACCCTGGTTGATGGCTTCTCCTCTTCTTATTTCCCTCCCATTTTCTTCAAATTCTTTGTCATCTCATTCCAAAACTTCATCATTGCCCCGCTTCAATTGTTCGCTGGCAGTTGAAGCGATTATCTTGCCGGATGCCTGTGATCAGGGCATAGGACAAATTACCTTAGATATTCGCTCTGGTACTCCTCCTTATAGTATCCAATGGAGCACAGGCCAGTCTGATGAGCTGTCGATCGCTAATTTAAGTGCCGGTGAATATGCCACAACCATTACCGACAGTAATGGTTGTACTCATCAAAAATCAGTACGCATTCCTAATGCCCTAGCTGACTTAAGCGCACTCTCCGTTGTCGGAGATACTATTTGTGGTAACTCTCTCCCAATTATTACCTTAGTCAGCCTACCTAAGGACACTTTTACCGAACACCTCATTGAGGAGAATCTCTCTTGGCTCGCAGACATTGATGCAGCGGATATTGATCTAGACGGTGATATTGATATTGCGGCAGCTTCTATGACAGAAGGTATTTATTGGTATGAGAATCAGGGGAATGATATTTACATCACACATCCATTGCCAACCACTGCATCGAAGACAGAACAAATCTTCACCTTGGACTTAGATTTGGATGGGAATATAGATCTACTTACCACAGAAAACTTTTCCTTGCGTCCCGGTATTTACTGGTTTGAAAATGATGGAAACCAGCAGTTTACCGAACAGCATATTCCTGTTCTTAGTGATAGACCCCTTGAAGATCTATGGCCAGTGGATATGAATCAAGATGGACTAGTCGATCTTTTTGCTTCAGATCCAGGCTATATAGATACGATGCTGTGGTACCAAAATAACGGAGCTGGACAGTTTTCAGAAAAAATTGCTATCACGGGAAGTGCATCCAGCCGAAAAGTAGCCTATCCGGATGATATAGATGGAGATGGGAAGGTTGATATAGTAGCGGTTACGGATGGGGGTGAGCCTAAATTAGTATGGTACCAGAATGATGGAGCAGGGAACTTTATCGAACGGATTATTGAGGAAGTTTCGATCGTGACCCCTCGAATCAAAACCGGAGATATTAACCAGGATGGGAAAACTGATATCTTGATAGTTTTTGACAATAACTCTGGACTACTCCAATGGTATGAAAATACAGGTAACGGATCATTTATTCCTCATACAATTGATGAATCACTTTCCAGGGCTAATTTTATTGAAATTGTAGATTTTGAAGGGGATGGGGATTTTGATATCCTCTCCGGAGCAGCCGATTTGGAAGAACGAATCTATTGGTATGAAAATAATGGCTTTCAGCAGTTTTCAAAACGGACGATTACATCCGGCCTGGATAGTCCAGTCTCTATTTCCATTGCTGATGCGGATTTAGATGGAGATTTAGATGTTTTTGGGGCAGGAAGAATTAATAAGAAAATAGCTTGGTATGAACAGCCATCCGATGGATTATTGGAGCCGATTAGTGTAAGATATCGCGTTGATAACGGTCCCATTCAAGAGGTCAATAATCTTACCTCTACAGCTGATAGTATTACCTTTAGTATTGATCAGCAAACCTCAGGCAGTCACCTCATTACGATCGAAGAGGTAATTGATGCTTATGGCTGTCAATATTCCTTGGGAATAGAAACTTCCATTGTGGTGAATCCGCCGGATTGTACGGATTGCTCGTCAACTGATTCATTAGCATTGATCGAATTCTTTAACTCGACAGATGGGCCTAATTGGAGCCAGTCTTGGGATACCTCACAGCCTTATCGCTCTTGGCCTGGTATTGTGACAAATGAGGAGGGTTGTGTGCTTAGCATCGACTTGGTAAATAATCAACTGGCTGGATCTATACCTGCGACGCTGTCCAACTTTTCTAAACTAGAGGTTATTAACCTAGACAGTAATAGCCTACAAGGAAATATTCCAACGGATCTAGCAGAGATCAACACACTGCTTTTTCTGAGTCTGGACTTTAATGAGTTGTCGGGTAATATCCCGCCAGAACTTGGAGAGTTTGAAAATTTAGAAATTCTCGAAATAGCTGGGAATAATCTGTCTGGCGATATTCCACCGGAATTAGGTCAATTGACCACTTTAAAATTTCTCAGTCTTTTTTCAAATCAATTAGAAAATGAAACCCCACCAGCCTTAGGCCTCCTAACCAACTTGGAGTATCTGAGCCTATTCAATAATAATCTAGTGGGTAATATCCCTGAAGCCCTAGCCAATTGTGGTAAACTGAAAGAGCTCTATCTTGATGAAAATGATCTGAGTGGAACGATACCAGAAGCTTTCTCTGCACTAACTGATATCGAGATCTTTAGAGTCGGCGGTAATAGATTGGATGAAAAAATTCCTGATTTTACTTCTTCTTGGCCTAAAATACGTCAGTTTTATTTCTTGAATAATCAATTTACCTTTGAGGATTTCATCCATTTTGTCGACGGTATAACGGGACAAATAGCTGCTAATCGACAGGTGGCGTTTGACCAACTGTACTATGCCCCTCAGGATTCGATTTTTCGGGACACTCTAATTTCTCGTGCTGCAGGGGATAACTTGACGGTCGATTTGGGGATTGATACCGACATACTCTCAAATGAATACATCTGGTATAAAAATGGCGTATACTATGAAACGGTCATCGGCGAAAACAAGTTGACTTTTTTAGATTTAGCTCTTGATGATACTGGAGAATATTATTGTGAAGTAGTGAATTCCAATGCAAGTGAATTGGTATTGTTCAGCCGCCCTTTTACACTTGTCGTAGATAATTCGCCGCTATCTTTTAGTTTTCAGATCGATCATGTCACCTGTCCTAATGGAGTGGATGGACAAGTGACTTTCCAAATTACGGGTGGGATGGCTCCTTATGAAATAAACTTGGCAGGTGGACAAAGTTTTGAACTGTCTACGGAGAATATGGCCATTTCCAATCTAGCCTTTGGAAGTTATGATTTTACACTATCTGATAGTCTAGGAAATGCTATTGAAGGTAGCTTCACGATTAACCAACCGGATGCCTTTAGGATCGAAGAAATTGTATACCAACATGATACATTAGGAGGCCTTTGCACTGGTTTAATCTCTATAGAATTAGCTGGTGGTACACCGCCCTATACCATCAATTGGAGTGATGGTGCCGAAGGAATGTTTCGAACTGCATTATGCGAGGGACTGTATGTCCCCACTGTACAGGACGAACTGGGCTGTCAGGAAATGTTATCGGCGATAGAGATCAATAGATTTGGCATCTATGCAGAAGAGATTACCTCTCCTACTTGTTCAAATGACAACTTTGGCAGTATTTCATTAGATCTTCAGGGAGGGGATCAACCCTACCAATTCTTTTGGGAAGATGAACTGGGGATGAACATCTCTGGAAATGAAGAACTGAACAACCTTCAGTCTGGAAAATATTTCCTGACCGTAAGTGAAGGAAGTGGAAATGAAATCATGCGGACTTACGTAATAGATTCGAATGAGGAAGATTTAGTTCCGAAAGCAAAAGATGACGTTTTCTTGACTCCCGCAGGCGCTACTGTTTTTCCGCTATTGATAAGCCTCAACG
The DNA here is from genome assembly GCA_913060855.1 of uncultured Lewinella sp. Classification (GTDB taxonomy): domain Bacteria; phylum Bacteroidota; class Bacteroidia; order Chitinophagales; family Saprospiraceae; genus DT-111. The sequence continues at coordinate 6,767 of CAJXUM010000283.1, forward strand.
ACTCCCTTCTTTTCAATCGCAACTACTTTGTAGAAGTAATATCCTCCCCTCCTTCTGTTCAGTTAGAAGTTAAAAATGATACTATCTTTTATTTCCCAGAAAAGGGGACTAAAACAGTTATCGAAATAAATTATAGGATATGTGATACAGCCTGTGCTAGTCTTTGTGATGAAGCATCAGTACTTATCAGTCATCAAGAGGGTCCATCCTTTTTTGTACCCGACGCTCTTTCACCAAATGGAGATGGGTTCAATGATATTTTTGTTATCCCGGAAATTCGAGATAACCCTGAAAAATACCCTCAACGAGAATTAACAATTGTCAATCGCTGGGGGCATGTCGTATTTCAAGCTAAACCTTATAATAATGATTGGGATGGTCGGAGTAAAACCGGACATCTACTACCTGCAGGTACCTACTACTACATCATCCGTTTAGATATTGGTGAAGGGGAGATTAAACAAGGTTCTATCTTAATAGTTCGATAAGTAAAAACCAATATGAACCTCATGAGAGTATCCAAAGAATGGTCCGTACCCATTTACCTGTCTCTTATACACATCTGACGCTGCCGACGAAGAGGATAGTGTAG
>CAJXUM010000284.1 GCA_913060855.1 uncultured Lewinella sp.
GTCTCGTGGGCTCGGAGATGTGTATAAGAGACAGGACTTATACTTTGACTGTTTTTAGAAAGTCAGTAGCAAGTAGCTACTTTTTTGAGACCAATAGATGAGTAACCCAAACAAAAATTACGCAAGAAAACCAGACGAAATTTCGATTCGAGCCCTTCTGTTGAAGGCTTGGGAGTATTTCCTATTTGTGTTAAAGAGGTGGTATATAATTGGAATACTGACCATGTTGTTAGGAATGCTCCAATATAGAAAAATTTCTAAAGTAAAACCAACTTTTCCAGCAAATGTGCAATTGTCAGTCTTACCACATAAGATTGAGAAGGAATTCAGAACCTTAATTCAAATTTATACGCGTCTTTTGAACTCAAAGATGCTTATGCGCGAACTTCTTTTGGAAAAAGTCGATTCTATCCCCGCAGATACCCTGCTGATTAACCGATATTTGGATATCTATTTCAAAGCCAAACCAGGGCAATTAGACCCAGAAATCCCAACTGGATTCCAATTTGAGCAATCTAAAATAGAGGATTTTTCACTAGAGGAAGCCCGCGTGTTCAAGTTAGTTTTAGATAAAATAAGTACCCCTCTAAGTGATTATCAAGATGGATTTATCACTTTTGGTATCGACGAAAAAATGGGCCTGATTTCAATCAATACCTCCACTCCTGATCCAGCTTTTTCAATTAAAATTATCGATATTTTGCTGGCTAAAACAGTAGAACGGATTGATAAGAACACGCTCTTCTCTCCCAAGGTGGCCTATGAGAAAATGGAAACGGAAACCGACTCGCTAGCAGATAACTATAGGAGTATTTATTACGATTTAAATCGTACAAGAGACACCTATGAGCGCTACCTCAAACAGCCCGATTCGCTGATTAGCGAACCTCGGCGTAAATCCATGCACAATAAGATTATCAGACTAGAGGTAGAGGCAGAAATCAATAAGACAGGTTATCTAGCTTCGCTGGAGCAGCTCAAAGTAGCAAAAATCGATATGGACAATGAAACGGTCCTAATGCAATTGATCGATAAAACAATGATGCCAATAGAACCCTACATACCCTCCGCAAAGGTGGCTGCTGTAAAAGGAGGAATTGGTGGGTTTGCTTTGGGCCTATTTCTGATTGTTAGTTTTAAGTTATTTAGGGATGTACTTCGGGAAGTAGATGAAGATGAGCCTGGAAATACGGAACTGTCACCCGTTGATAAGACGCCTTTCTTTAGGCGATTGCTACACCGGTGCCGATCCATCATTTCCTATCCATTTACCAAATCGGAACCCCAGGAAAAGGGGCTGATAATAGAGCAAGAAATAGAAGATGAAGCTGCTTAATAAAGTTTAATATTGAAGGAAGATTTTCATAGACTTATTACGCGTCCTTCTGTAACTCCAGTAAGCGGCAAGAGCGTTGTACCATTCCATTCGCCAAAAAGGCTAATAGGATGCCCTCCACTTAGGGATAAGAGCTTCCAAGTCGTTGTATTGGCCTCTCCTAGCGGGATTTTTTTCTTGTTTCGATCCACTAGCCATACCTGATCGTCGACTAAGACCGGAATTACATCATCCAATAGACAAGGGAAGCTCAGTAACCAAGGATTATTAGCCAAGGCTTCGGCAAATGCCAGGGCAAAATCTTCCAAGGAGGGATATCCATTCAACCCTTGATAAACTTTCTGGGACCACCCAAAATCCTTCAATAATGCTCGTTGTGGAATATTGGCGGGATAATAGACGATATCGCCTTGAAGGGCTGCGCCGACTGGCCATTGCTGCTCGAAGGCATTTTGCCCAAAAACGAAATCGAGTAATAAGGCAAACTGGCCGCTTCGTTCTCCCAATAACCAAGTTCTTCGATAACGTAGCTTTTCTTCTTCTCCGAAGGTCTGACCCAAGATAAGCCAATGGTCGAAAAGACCTTTTTGAGCGAGCACAAGGTCTTTTTTTACATTGACACCTGCATAGCTGATCAATTCATCCTGGAACTTATCGGGAAGCCGATCTAGTTGTTGAAAACTTTGTGCAAACAAGTGGAGATCGGCTACCAGGCCGAGTAGTCGGTCATGCCAATCCTCTTCTAGCAATAATGATTTGGCTAAACGGATTTGCTTGCCGATACTACCCAATTTAGCATCTACCATTCTCGCCGCAAAATCATCCCAGAAGTTGGGCGGTTGTTCCTTGGCGACGGCTAGACCTTGCCGAACAAGGTTACTCAGCCACTGCTTGAGTTCCACTACCCCCTCTTGCATGGCTAGATAGCGTTTGCTGGCTATGCGTTCCGTTTGTTTGGCTAAAGGGGAGCCTGCGTTAGTAGGTTTTGCTTTTCGATTTTGATTGGATTTCCATTTCAATACCCAATCGGGAGGGTCGTACGTCACTCGAATTCGTTCATCATGCCGGAGTAATAGCATGAGCAATGCAAGTGCATGCCGACAAGGGCGTTGTGGACTTCTACAAGTACAGCCAAATTCGTTTCTTTCGAGATCGGCGACTACTTTATGGATAAGAGAAGGGGCTGTTTGGTAATTGGCCCAGAGTAGTTTTTCATTGCCTTCGATCATTTGCCATTTACGTCCAGCATAAGAGACACCTCTTGCTTTCTGAAGCGTATCTGTATCTGGTGCCAAGGCATAAATCTGATCATAGGTCATACCAATGCATTTGGAACTCATTCCTTAGACGCAATAAGGGAGCAGGGAACCGTTACTACTAATCTTCTTCTTCCGGTTCTACCTTAATACCCAGCTCTTGCATCGCTTTTTCAGAGGCTGTTTGTTCAGCACTCTTTTTATTGAAATCGTCAGCGACAGCCATCTTTTTGCCATTAACCATGACTGCAACTTTGAAGCGATCGCGCTTTTCAAATTTGTATCTGGCTAATAATTTATAACTAACGGTTTGGCCATTTTTCTGGCACCATTCCAATAATTGACTCTTATAGTTATCGTCAAAGCTCTCCAGTTCGTGCACATCCACATAATTGCGTAGCACTTTTCTAATGATAAACCGCTTGGTGCGAACATAGCCTTGTTCCAGGTATACCGCACCCACCAATGCTTCCACGGCATTACCCAGCATAGATCGGCTTAGGCGAGTGTTGTTATATTCCGCCAATAGCATATCCAAACCCATTTTATCACCAATCTTGTTGAGTGATTTTCGCTTGACAATTTTCGATCGCATTTTAGTCAAAAAACCTTCATTGCCATTAGGGTACTTTTTGAACAGGTACTCAGCAACAATGGTACCCAAAACGGCATCGCCTAGGTATTCCAAGCGCTCGTTATTTTGCTGGGCGTAGGCCTTATCTGATATGGTCGATTTGTGCGAAAAGGCAAGCTTGAAGATATCGAGGTTAGCTGGTACAAAGCCAGTAAGCGATCTCAGCCGTTTGGCCAGCATTTTGTCCGGAGAGAAGTAGTAATTGTAGATTCGCTTAATAAAGCTATATAAAACCATTCACTTCTAATTGAGGAAAAGGTGATATGATAGTAGCTTTTTAAGGAGTTATAATGTACTAATGCTTATCATAAAATAAGGGCAAACTATTCAATGATAATTGACATCTTGAATCCTTAAACAGGTAGGGGTATCAATTCCTACATGTACTACCAACAATTATATACTGTAATTAAAAGCGAAAGGAAAGTATAACGACTTAATAGCGAACAACAGACAGCTAGGTACCTACTGTGTAAATGGGTTAAATCCAGGGCAGGGCAAATAATTTAACTGAATTCCGTTTCCAGGTCTAAGACGACCCACTGGTATTCTGAATATTCAGTTTTGTCCTGTCTTGGATATTTAAGCACCATTGCAACCTACTAGGAGCACGAAATGAAGAATGCGCATAGTAGGCAAGAATAACAGAGTGAATAATAAGTATTATCGTTTCATTATTCATTCTCTCACACTTTTGAATGCCAAAAGCAGCAAGACTAATATGTCCATCTATTCAAAAAAAGTGATTCTACTCTTCGAACCGCTTAAAAATTACCGATGAATTATGACCACCAAAGCCAAAGGTATTGCTCAAAGCAACATCTACTTGCCGCTCTTGCGCTTCATTAAACGTCAAATTTAGTCCAGCATCCAATGCCGGATCATCCGTAAAATGATTAATGGTTGGTGGAATTTTATTATTTTGAATGGCCAGAATACAAGCAATCGCCTCAATCGCACCTGCTGCACCTAATAAATGGCCCGTCATTGATTTTGTGGAACTGATATTTAGCTGGTAAGCATGTTCACCAAATACCTTTTGAATAGCTCTTACTTCTGCAACATCACCTAGTGGGGTAGATGTGCCATGAACATTGATGTAATCCACATCTGCGGTAGTTAGCCCTGCATCTTCTAAGGCTACTTTCATGACATTGGCAGCTCCTAGTCCATCGGGATGTGGAGCGGTTAGGTGATATGCATCAGCTGTTGCACCTGCCCCTACTATTTCTGCAATGATATTCGCACCTCTTCGTTTGGCGTGCTCTAGTTCTTCTAATATAATAGCTCCGCCACCTTCTCCTAAGACAAAACCATTTCGGTCTAAATCAAATGGGCGGGAAGCGGTTTTGAAATCATCATTTCGAGTTGATAAAGCTTTCATGGCATTAAATCCGCCAATACCCGCTTTAGTCACCGAGGCTTCTGACCCTCCTGTTACAATGATGTCATTACGTCCTAAGCGGATATAATCGAATGCATTCATCAAAGCATGAGAAGAAGAAGCACAGGCAGATACAGTGGCATAGTTGATACCTCTAAAACCAAATCGCATGGAGATTAATCCAGCAGCAATATCTGCGATCATTTTAGGAATCATGAATGGATTATACCTAGGTGTGCCATCTCCAGCTTGGAAGTCCTCAATTTCTTTCTCCAAAGAACGCAGTCCTCCGATACCTGAGGCCCAAATTACTCCAATCCGATCTAAGTCCAAGGCTTCTAGATCCAAGCCAGCATGATGCACCGCTTCATGAGCCGTTACCATTGCATATTGGGAGAAGTTATCCATTCTACGCTGTTCGCGCCGATCCAATACAGGAGTAGGATCAAAGCCCTTAATCTCACAGGCAAATTGCGTCTTGAATTTACCTGCATCGAAATGCGTGATAAGATTTGCACCACTTACTCCCTGCATAAGGGCAGTAGTATATTCTTCGATATTGTTACCTATCGGTGTGAGTGCCCCAAGTCCGGTTACAACAACCCTTTTCATATCCCAGTTAGTTTGAAAGAAATCATTATCAGGTTTTATCACCTGAGTCTTTGGGAAGTATCTACCTAAAGAAGAGAGGTAAAAATCCACAAATCGGAACAGAGCCCCAATTTGTGGATAGTGGAATAATTAGCTAATATCAAATTATTCTAATGATTGCTTGAGCTTATGCTTTCTCCTTTTCTAAGTAAGACACTGCTTGTCCCACTGTCTGAATGTTTTCAGCTTGCTCATCAGGAATAGCAATCTCGAATTCTTTTTCAAATTCCATGATCAACTCTACCGTATCTAAGGAGTCTGCTCCTAAATCTTGGGTAAAGCTGGCCTCTGATGTTACTTCAGATGCGTCGACACCTAATTTCTCGACGATAATGTTCTGTACTCTTTCTGCAATGCTAGACATAAGAAATCCGCTTTATTGGTTTACGAATCAGCTGCAAAGAAAAAGATAACTCCCTTGATAACCAAAGTTTTTCATCATTTTTTAAGGGCCCTGACTTTGCACGAACTATCCAGTTATTGGGCCATAGTGCCCGAGAGCATGGCTTTCATCACCTATTAGCCTCCTTCGCAGAAGCATAAAAGAGCTAAGTTTATTCTTCACCAAATGATATTTGCAGCAAATAATGTTCTATTTTAAGTGATATAACCTCATTTTCAACCGATTCCTGGCCACTAAATCCCGATAATTGAAGCCTACATTTGATAATCAAGCGGATAAATGTACTTTTAGGATTGGTTATTTATTGTATATTTTACACTTAGTGTACATTAGGATTCTTATTTTTGTGCGGCATAATGAAAATGACCTGATATGCTGATTATTATGCGTAAGTTTTTTTCCGCACATTTTATCAGATTAAAAGTTTGAAGCAATGAAGATTGTAGATTGGCAGAATACCAAGATTTTAGCTACTGTGGGACCGGCCTGTAGTTCGTATGAAAATTTACTGGAATTAGTGAAAGCTGGCGTAGATACTTTTCGCCTCAATTTCTCTCATGGTTCGCATGAAGACCACAAAGAGGTAATCAATCGAGTATCCTATATCAATGAAAAATACAATCTACACATTGGTATATTAGCGGATTTGCAAGGCCCCAAATTACGCGTGGGTAAAATCGAAAATAATGCACTGCCGTTGGAAGAAGGAGACGTGGTTACTTTTGTGAATGAGCCATGCTTGGGGAATATGGAGAAAATCTATATGAGTTACCCGGAGTTTGCTCGTGATGTCAAAATAGGAGAGAAGGTATTGGTGGATGATGGTAAACTTGTTTTTGAAGTACTAGAATCAAATTTGGTAGATACCGTTAAGCTGAAGGTGCTATTCGGTGGTATCTTATCATCTAATAAAGGGGTCAATCTACCCAATACCAAAATCTCATTGCCTTGTATTACCGAGAAGGATGAGCGGGACTTGGAGTTCATATTGACACAACCTGTTCACTGGATTGCTTTATCTTTCGTTCGCTCTCCTAAGGATATTAAGGATTTGGAAAGCCGAATTGCGGCTAAAGGGCACCCGGCCAAGACTATTTCTAAGATAGAAAAACCAGAGGCGATTGAAAAGCTTGATAAAATTATCAAAGCCTCTAACGGTATTATGGTAGCTCGAGGTGATCTTGGTATCGAAGTGCCGATGGAGAAATTACCCTCTATCCAAAAAGAAATTATCCGTAAATGTATCCAACGGGCTCGCCCAGTGATCGTGGCTACCCAAATGATGGATAGTATGATTACCAACCCTAGCCCGACAAGAGCGGAGATCACTGATGTAGCGAATGCCGTATTAGATGGGGCAGATGCCGTAATGTTGAGCGCAGAAACATCGGTTGGTAAACACCCCGTAAAGGTGGTGCAGGCTATGAATAAAATCATTGATGAAACCGAGAAGCATTATTCCTTCGAGGGACGACGGCCGATACCTTCAGAGAAATCTCGTACTTTCCTATCCGATGCAGTGTGTTTTAATGCGGCTAGGGTAGCGGAAGAAATCAACGCAAAAGCTATCGTTGGTATGACTAGTTCTGGTTATACCGCTTTCAAAATATCTAGTTTCCGCGCCAAACCGGAAATCTATATCTTCTCCGATAAAATGCATATGCTTTCTACGCTCAATCTTGTATGGGG
>CAJXUM010000285.1 GCA_913060855.1 uncultured Lewinella sp.
CGAGATCAGCCTCGGTCTCGTGGGCTCGGAGATGTGTATAAGAGACAGACTCAAAATATAAATTATGGAAGCAGGAATGATCATTCCTTTTATTGTATTAGCACTGATTCTCTTATCAGGTGTTTTTACTGTCAAACAACAAACGATTGCGCTTGTCGAGCGGCTAGGCAAATTTCACAGTATCAAAGGGCCTGGCTTGCAATTTAAGATCCCATTTATTGATCGAGTAGCGGGAAAGGTGAATCTAAAGATTAATCAACTAGATGTACTCGTAGAAACCAAAACAAAGGATAATGTCTTTGTAAAGTTGAAGGTTTCAGTTCAGTTCAGGGTATTGCAGGATGCAGTTTATGATGCCTTTTATAAGCTAGAAAATCCATTAGAGCAAATTACTTCCTACGTTTTTGACACGGTGAGAGCCGAAGTGCCAAAGATAAAGTTAGATGATGTTTTTGAACGTAAGGACGACATTGCCAATGCCGTTCGTCGAGAGATGGAAGGGGCGATGACAGAATATGGTTATGGTATTGTAAAGGCCTTGGTGACTGATATTGATCCCGATCACGAAGTGAAAATCTCGATGAATCGAATCAATGCCTCTGAAAGAGAGAAAATTGCTGCAGAATTTGAAGGAGAAGCCGATCGAATTCGGATTGTGGCAAAGGCTCGAGCAGAAGCTGAGAGTAAGCGACTACAAGGGCAGGGTATTGCCGATCAGCGTCGTGAAATCGCAAAAGGTCTAGAAGAATCAGTAGAAGTACTAAATAGTGTAGGTATTAACTCTCAAGAGGCTTCGGCCCTGATTGTTGTAACGCAGCATTATGACACGCTACAATCGATGGCAGAAAATACCAATAGTAACTTAATACTTCTCCCAAATAGTCCTTCTTCAGGTAGTGATATGCTATCGCAAATGGTGACTTCATTCGCGGCTTCACAACAAATTGGAGAGACCATGAAGAAACGTAATGAAGGCTTGGAATTGAAAGGAAAAAAGGAAACCATTAAACTTCCTCCCCAAAGATAGAATTATTAGACTTTTTGGTGAATTACAAAGCCAGGCTCTTAATGGGCCTGGCTTTGTTCTTTTGCAGCCTTCTGAAGAGGGATAAACATCCCAAAGTTGAAATAGAAGGCTTCCAGCGATAAAACACTTGATGTATCCAAATTAATATTGTTGAAACCTTGGTAATATCTAAAGTCAACAAAAATTCGCTGGTCTTTTCTAATTTTTTTCTCTAGCCCCATCCCTACCGTGGCGCCCAAGTCCCATCTTTTGATTTGATAGTTTTCTAAGGAGACCGACTCTCGCTTGTAGCTACCATCTTCTAAACTATAAACCACGAGACCTCTGAAGATATATCCGATCTCGGGACCAGCCATTAGATAGACTGAAAAGTCGCTGAGCTGCATCTTTAGTTTCAAGAAAACCGGCCAACTAATCATATCCAGTGCTCCATAACCAAAATCCGGCCGCTCTTCCAATACTCGATCCACTAAGCGGTCCACTAAACTGGTTTGTCCTTTTTGAAAATAAGACAATTCAGTTTGCCAACTCAGCCAATCCGACTCACCGGATTCTACAATAGCGGATAATCTAAAACTCGTGATCGGATCTACGCTGGCTCCGCCACTTAGTCCCACTCGTTGTGCTTGTACAAGCGGAATAGAAAAAAGGAAGAAAAGAAAAAGGAAGAAATTAGATCGATATTTCATAGGATGCCAATGATTGTAGAGTCTTCTCTATCTAAAACGAGAAGCTAAGTCTCGTATTTCAATATTGGCTAACTTTATAATATCTAAAAAAGGCGGCAATTATCGGATCAAGGTAACATTCCCTTTTGATCGATATTCTTCTCCATTAAAGCATTTAATCCTGACATAATAGGCATATACATCAGATGGCAACTGCTTGCCACCAAAGGTGCCATCCCAAGCTCTCGTTGGATCATCCGATTCAAATATTTTTTCTCCCCAGCGATCATAAATCAACAATTGCAATTCATCAATAGGTGCGCCATATACCCGGAAATCATCATTCCGGCCATCGCCATTGGGGGTAAAGGCATTCGGGACATAGATAAAGGGAGTCCTACATTCGGGTGAAAAAACGAATACAGTAATCGAGGCTTCATTAATACAGCCATTTTGATCACGGATGACCAATTGATAAGTCGTCGTTTCTAGGGGTGAGGCAATAGGATCAAAAGTATTTAAAACATCTAGGGTTGGATCTGATTCCCATTGATAAACATAGGTTTCGTTTTGCGTAGCCAAGAGTTGGGTGCTCCCGCCGTCTAGCACCGTGTCCATATCAGCTTCAATTGCTAATGGAGGGATGAAATTAAAAAGTCGTACCGTGGCAAAGGTATCCAATTCACAGCCCTCAACATTAGAAACACGTAATTGGTAGGTGGTTGTTTCCAAAGGATTTACAAGAATACTATCCCTATTTGTGGGTCCAATTATTGCGCTTTCTGGTGTCCATTGAAAGCTGAGATTTTGCGCGCCTATCGCTTGCGCAAAGATTGTTGCGGTATCTCCAATGCAGATCGTAGCTTCTCCTTCCAGTTCAAGTCGGATAGCCGCTCCCACTATCGACAATTGATCCTCAAGCGTGCACCCAAATTCGTTCGTCAACCTCAAATAATAATTTTGTGCTCCCACTGGACGAACCCGCACGCTATCTTGTAAACTAATCGGGTTTAAAAAATCAGGATCACTCGCCCACGTAACTTGCACGCCCTGATCTGTTGATACCGTCAACTCAAAGCTCTCCTCGCAGATGGTCTGATCCGGTGGCATCTCATATTCAATCTCAGGACTCACCTCAACGAAAACAGCTTGCTCCAGTCGGCAATCATTGACCGCATCTGTAATCGTTACTTCGTACAGCGTTGAATTTAATGGAATAGCCATTGGATTTGGTGCTGTACTATCATCTAAGCCCATGACAGGGCTCCATTGATAAGTTAGCGATGGATTACCAGTAGGATTTAAGGGCACCGTTTCTCCAAAGCATAGCTGCAGTGTATCCTTTGCTAATACTTCAATTAGGGGAATATCAATTGGTTGTTGAAGCGTATCTCTACAGCCATCGCTGGAGATAATTTCCAGGCTAGCATCGACTACATCGGCATTGGTAAAAAGAAGTTCAAACGTAGGTTCGCCTGTTATAATCGTATCACCGATCTGCCAAATCCAATCCGTTATTAAACTTTGCATGTTCCGGGATTGGTCTTCAAAAACGATAAGGGTTGTATCAGCGCAACTGAGCACGTTCCAAGAAAAATCGACCGCTATTTCCGGTTCTCCGACTGTAATTTGCTGAACAAAGGTATCTCTACAAAGCGCCGCTGTATCTATAATAATTCGTACATCATAGGTCCCGGCCGCCGCATACTCATGGTAGGCTTCTTGTCCAAACCCTACGGCAGTAGCGTCCGCTGGATCGCCAAAATCCCAGATAAAGAAAGGCGCATTGGGGCTGTCAGAAGAGAAATTAACATTTAAACCTGAACATTGTGTAGTGGTAAAAAAGGCGGCTGCCTCAGATGTATCAATCACTTGTACCAAGATAGAATCCGAAAACACACAACCAAATTGATTGGAAGCTTCCAACACAAAGTAGTTCTCTCCCCCTTGGCCGGCCAAGACAATAGCAGATAAGCCATTTTCTGATAGTAAAAAATCACTTTGTCGCCAATCGGTCTCCAGTATATCATTTTGATCCGCATTCATAAATGTTACACTAAGGGTGTCCCCTTTACAAGCAATTGGAACTTCCTCCGGCGCAAGATCAATCCCATTCGCTTGGATGTTGACTACCGTATCTAAGCGGCACCCTAATTCATTCTGAACTCGGAGGTAATATGGAACAAAGCCCTGTGGAGTAACTAAAATGCTATCTGAATCTCCTATTATTTCATCGAAGCTTGAGCTCAGGGACCAGCCATACAACAAGCTGGAATCACCTTCGACGGTCAACCATAGGCTTGGATCACAGATGGTCGTGTCTGCAGGGAAGCCCACATCAATCTCTACCACCTCTACGATGACGCTATCTTGCCAAAAACATTCGCCTTCATTAGAAACAGACAATACATATGTAGTCGTTGTAGTAGGTGACGCTAAAGGGTTAGGTAACAATGGATTATCTAAGGAGTTCTTTGGCATCCATTCGAAACTATAGTTGGGAAATAAAAGACTGCCTAATCTTACGGCATTACCCTGGCATATTTGTATTGAATCTTGTAGTGGTACTGCTTGAATGGCATTTGAATTAATACTTCGACTAATTGATCGCTGGCAACCATTGGCTGCCATAATGATGAGCTCCACCGTCACCTCTCCTGCGGAAGTTGTGAAAAGAGATGGATTTTGGCCACTAAATACATTACCATCCGGTAAAACACGCCATAACCAATCTACTATCATTGAACTTGTGTCAGTTGACAGGTCTTGAACTTCTAAAAATAGCGTATCTGAACAAGAATTGGGGACTAGTTCGAAATCCGCAACTAGCGTATTAGTTTTAAGTTGAATCTCTTTACTAAAAGTATCGCGGCAGGTTTCATTGGGTTCTGCTATCAGCGTAACGAGATAAGTTCCTGTATCTGGGAAGGTAAAAAATGGGTTTCGATCCGTAGATGTTCCCAATGGATTTTCCAATTCACCAAAAATCCATAAATAATCATCTGCTCCTTCACTCGTATTATCAAATTGTACACTTAAATCATCACATTGTACCTCTGGCGCAAAAAAGGAAGACACCGATTCTCCACAAATCCCAACATTGTATTGGAAATCTCGTCGTGTCGTGGATATAAGCAGTCCATTCCGGTATTCCTCTACGCAAATACCGACCACGAATTGCCCAATGGTATTGGGCAAGCCAGTCAATAAACCAGTCGCTGAATTAATCCGGAGAGGCTCATCCCCTGGCGCTCCATTCAACATATTATTTACGTTGTAAGGAGGGTCAACCCAGGTAATGGGTAAATATGGGGGTGGATTTGGGGGTTGTGGTTGAGGAATCGCCTGATTGGCACCTTGCAATGGGGTGCACAAACGATAAACAATAGAATCTCCATCTATATCAATGGCTGATTGATCAAAGAAGATCGGTTCATTGACGCAAATATATAGAGGTGGCCATTCTTGAAATTTAGGATTACTATTACATTCGAGCAAAGCTGCCTCGGAGATGGTAACACCATATGTCGCACCTGTTGCCAACGGCTCCACGATATTGACAATAGTCTGGTTTCTACAACAACGCTGATAAGCCAATTGATACCCTCCAATCAGTGGCGGCAAGGAGATCGTCGTTCGGTAAGTACTGGTGTGAACACATACATTTGGGGGAATAACAAAGCACTCTCCGCTCAATATTGGATTGAGCGTATCATTATTCATTAAAGGAATTAGAATCTCCTGTAATAGCTCGTTGTTTCGATCAAAGACACCTATCGAAGCGGGATTGTCGAACCAGGCATTGGGATCTCCGTTAAAGCAATCCCTAAAAATGGTCAAGGTGATTTCATATTGATCATTTCCTAGGCAAGTATAATTCATTTCGCCCCCCACGATATGAGTAGCCTTTAGTGTCAATGAGGACGCCATTAGTAGGGTGACAATCAAATATATAGGAAAGGTTTGCCGCATTTTGGAGAAGGATTGTTCAAAGTCTATTGCCAGCAGAGCCGAATAATCATCTTTTATGTTAAACAACTTGAATGAAATTAAATAAATGTCAATATAAAATAACAAATCAACAAATCAAACTCTTTCCTAATTGTGGCTTTCAGGCCGAAGACACATTTAGGCTTAGGAGCATTATGCAAATTCTTATTATTATTGTTGAAGGCTTCCTTTCGAGAAATTATCAATTCAATGCGATTAATCGTATCTTGTAATTCTTATCTGGTAGAAAAAAATGAAGATATTTTCAGCAGAACAAACCCGGCAATGGGATCAAGATACAATAGCTAAGGAGCCGATTTCCTCTCTTGCATTGATGGAAAGAGCATCAACTGTTTTTGTAGAATGGTGGGTGGAAAAGTACCCTATCCCTGTTCCTATCTTCATCTTTTGCGGGACCGGTAATAATGGAGGGGATGGCTTAGCTGTAGCTCGTTTATTGAGTACCCGAGCCTATTCTGTTACGGTTTTCTTTTGTCGAATAGGTCGACTATCGGAAGATTGTAAAGCTAATTATAATGCCCTCTCAGCTTTGCCTGAAGTTGTGTTGAAAGAATTGGCTGTCGGAGACTCCTTGCCCGCTCTCAATCCAGCGTCTTTAGTTATAGATGCTTTATTTGGCGCAGGCTTGAATAGGCCGATTACTGGCTTTTGGGCTGAACTTATCGATCTCATCAATCAATCCTCTATCGAAATTAGTTCGATAGATATTCCGTCTGGAATGTTTCTTGATCAGACCAGTAAGGGCAATGCAGTGGTGAAGGCCAAACACACTTTAAGCTTTCAAACGCCTAAACTTGCTCTGCTTTTGCCGGAAAACTATTTATATGCTAAGGACTGGTCCTTTCGTAGTATAGGCTTGGATCGCTCCTTCTCTGATGATCAAGCAAGCGATTATCATTTCTTGACAAAAGGTGATGTCCAAACTTGGATTAAAGTTCGAGGAAAATTTGATCATAAAGGAACTTATGGACATGCTTTATTGGTAGCGGGAAGTTATGGTAAAATTGGCGCAGCGGTATTGGCCGCACGGGCATGTTTAAGAAGCGGGGTTGGTTTACTAAGTATTCACCTCCCGGCATGTGGATATTCGATCATGCAAAGTCAGGTTCCAGAAGCTATGGTGGAAACGGATAGCCATTTTTCTTTCTGGACCGATGCTATCCCTTCCGACTCCTACAAAGCCATTGGAATCGGCTGTGGGATCGGGCAGGACGAATTAACTAAAGTAGCTCTCATGGACCTGATTGAGAAAGCCACTTGCCCCCTGGTCCTCGATGCTGATGCGCTTAACCTATTAAGTCTGGAACAAGATAAGCTAGATATAATACCTCATAATACCATTATTACTCCTCATCCAAAGGAATTCCAACGTCTTTTTGGGGATACTGCAGATGACTTTGCACGGCTTGCCCTGCTCAGAGAAAGAGCGGTGACCTTGGGAATAATAATCATTCTGAAAGGTGCTTATACTTGTATTGCCTTACCCAATGGTGCTTGTTACTTTAACAGTACGGGCAATCCCGGAATGGCAACCGGAGGGAGTGGTGATGCTTTGACAGGTGTTCTTACTGGATTGCTAGCTCAGGGCTATTCTCCCTGTCTCTTATACACATCTCCGAGCCCACGAGACCGAGGCTGATCT
>CAJXUM010000286.1 GCA_913060855.1 uncultured Lewinella sp.
CTTCGTCGGCAGCGTCAGATGTGTATAAGAGACAGGCTGAAGAGTTATGGTGCTAAAATGGCAAAAATCGGGAAGTGACGATTTGATCACGGAAATCAATCGCTAGCCTAAAAATAGTTAACACTCAGACTTCAGCGTTTTTGCTAGGACATGGCTTCGTTAACTTCTGAAGTCTTGCCTAACAAATCTTGTTATTCAAAGGCTTTTTCTATTTTCGCGGGGAATAATGATCACTCGATGCAAAAACTAAATGAATTCTATCAAAAACAGGAGGCCCTTTTTAGTGAAGAGGCCAAGGTTTTAAGAAGCCGTTATGGACAGTTTTCCTTTGTAAGGCTAGCTGTTTTTATCGGAGGCTTAGCCATCGCCATTTACCTGGGTAGTATTGCCTGGTACTGGGCAGCTGTCTTTTTTTTCATCTTTGTCTTTGCCTTCTACCGGTTCATGCTTTGGCATCAGAAGATCCAAACAGTAGCCCAGCATAAAGAGGAATTAGCGCGTATCAATGCATTAGAAATCCGGGCCTTGGCCCATGATTATCAGGTTTTTGACAATGGTGCCAAGTTTTTGGAAATGGAGCACCCCTATGCCCTCGACCTCGATCTTTTTGGTGATTATTCGCTGTTCCAATATATTAATCGAACCTCTACGGAAATTGGTCGTTCACGCCTGGCTAACTACCTCAATCAACCCGCCGAAACCGAAATAGTAACTCAAAGACAAGCCGCTATAAAGGAACTAACGGAGGCGATAGATTGGCGACAAGATTTCCAGGCCTATGGTCGAGAAACGAAGGATGATCCGGCCCACTTACAAGCTCTTTTTAGCTGGCTCAATGACCCACCTTTCGTAGCACCTAATAGAGGGCTTAAAATTGCATTATATCTGGCCCCAATTTGGTTTACTGCCGCCTTGCTACTTTGGGCTTTCTATTGGCCTTGGCAGTACTTCTTGCTCATGCTCATCCCACCAGCTATTGTCCTACAAAGGACCGTGGTGCGCGTAAATGAGACCCACCGAAGAACGGGACATGCAGAAACCATGTTGAGTCATTATGCTAGGCTCATCCAACAGATTGAACAAGGTGATTTTACAGCGCCTTTTCTTCGCGAGCTACAGTCCGCTTTTGTACAAGAAGGCCAAAAAGCTTCCCAGTCAATCAAGCGTTTATCCTACTTAATCAGTCAGCTGAATGTCCGTTTCAATGCCTTCGCTATTGTATTGAATATTGGTGGCCTCTGGGATTTACACTGGGTGTATGCTTTAGAAAAATGGAAAGCTTCTCAAAAGGAACTCCTACCAAAATGGTTTTCTAGCCTAAGCGAATTTGAAGCGCTGGCCAGTTTTGCCAATCTCTCTTATAATCACCCTCACTGGTCTTTTCCCGAAGTACAAACTGAAAAGCAGTTGGAAGCCATTGGGATCGCGCATCCGCTAATTGCACGCGACAAGGTGGTAAGCAATGATGTTTCGATGCCGATTCAAGGTCATATCAAATTGATTACCGGCTCCAATATGGCGGGTAAAAGTACCTTCCTACGCACCTTGGGCATCAATTTAGTGTTAGGACTTTCGGGTAGTCCGGTCTGTGCGAAGCAGTTACGCCTCCCACAACTCCAAGTGTATAGCAGCATGCGTACCCAAGATGCGCTCCATGAAAGCACCTCCTCCTTCTATGCCGAACTAAAAAGGTTGAAAGTAATTATCGAAGCCGTTGAAGCGGCGGCTCTAGGAGAAGAGCAAGAGCGCCCCATATTTTTCCTATTGGATGAAATACTGAAGGGGACGAATTCGGTAGATCGCCATACCGGGGCGAAAGCCTTGATCCGACAGCTGATCGAATTTAAAGGTGGTGGATTGATAGCTACCCACGATCTTGAGCTGGGCGCACTCGAAGCCGATGCTGAGGGAGCGATTGAAAATCTTCGCATTGAGGTCGAGATCCAGGATGGAAAACTTCATTTTGATTATAAATTGAAGAAGGGCGTGAGCGAGAGTTTCAATGCGACTTTATTGATGCAGCAGATGGGAATTAAGGTGAAAATTCGGGAACATTAAAGTTTTTACGGTACGACTTCAGAAGTTTACTTAGCCATTTCCTGGAAAACTTCTGAAGTCTAAGCCAAGATTTGCAATCCCATCAAATCCTTCGTATTTTAGATACTCATTAATCAAAAATCGCGCGCATGAAACTGGAAACAAACATCTCTTTCTTGGGAATCATTCTATTCGCAAGCGGCCTAATCAGTTATGCCCTTGCCCACTACTTAGGCCTCCAAGGGGGCACCATTGATATTCAGACGCATGATACCTACCTAGTCATGAGTCCTTTACATTTTGCCACACTGCTTTTTATTCCTACTACTTATTTTACTTATTTGATCAAGGAATGGCCTTACCGCTACCAGAGGAATTCACAGCGAATGATCCTGATAGCCACAGGAGGAGTACTATTACTTATACTGGGCCTCATCTTCTATTTCATTTTTCACTTTAGCTATCGATTCTTTTTATCTGTCCCTGGATTTCTATTTCCTTTGACTATGGGATCGCTTTTCCTAGTAGCTTTAAATCCATGGAAAAAGTAGCAAAAAAATAAAAGGGTCCGTCTATTTCCTAGATTCACCAACCAAATCGACATTTAGGTGTTTCCTTATCTGTATTGGCTTACCACTAGCTACGGATAGCTATCTCTATTACTAACAACTCCTTTTGACATGGTATATTATAAGACAAATGCAAACTGGTTTGGCGATGTGTCGCATCTGGCCAAAAGTTGGACGATGGTCCGTATTATGCGTAGTGTACTGGCTATTGGCGCCTATACGGCGGTCCTTTGTATAGCAGTGCATTACTTCGACCTCTTCAACATGATCCACATGAATACTAGCGTATTCTCTCTCTTAGGAGTTATTCTAAGTATCCTTCTAGTCTTTCGAACCAACTCGGCTTATGATCGTTGGTGGGAAGGGCGAAAGCAATGGGGAGCTTTGGTCAATCATTCCAGAAACATGGCTATTTATGTGAATACGATGTTTCACAAAGACGATAAAGAAGTGCGTCGCTATTTCGGTAAACATATTGCCAATTTTTGTTTCGCGCTAGTAGAGCACCTACGTGAGGGTACAAAATTGGATAAATTGATCTATCTCACAGATGAAGACCGGGCCTTGTATGAGACCAAAGGACATATTCCCAATCATATCTCTATGCTGATTTTTGACCGGATGGCACAAGGGCACCGGGAGGGAGAATTGAGTGAAGGAGATTATATCAACATCAAAGCGCAACATCAAGCGCTACTAGATATCTTGGGTGCCTGTGAGCGAATTAAAAAGACACCCATTCCTTTTTCTTACGCCGTTTATCTGAAGATCTTCATCACCACTTATGGTTTGATGCTTCCTTTTGCTTTGATTAATACCTTCTATTTCGCTACTGTCCCCTTAGTCATGTTTATTTTCTTTGCCTTGCTAGGTGTTGAATTGTTGGGAGAGGAGATTGAAGATCCCTTCGGTTTGGATTGTAATGATTTGCCAACAGGCGATATCGCCCATACCATTAAGACCAATATCTTTGAAATTTTAGAAGATCGTTCAGGGAAAGGACATACCGTTAAGCATGAACTGTACGATAAATTCTTTTAAAGCCGGTCAAGCCTGAATTTTTGTGGAGTGAAGCATTGACGATATTAAATACATTGCATATTTTTGTAATGTATTTAATCATATTCACTAAGCTTTTACCGATGTCAGTATCTACCCTTAGCGCCTGACATCGGTACTCCCAAAAACAAATTTCTCATGTTTCCCCTCAACAGAGAATTAATCTCATTGCTGATTTTATTTCTATTTGCCTTATTAATCAGCACACTCATTCCTCATTTACTAGGCGCTCATCATGGGCATATCGAGTTGGCACTTCCTAACACCTCGATTATTATTACCCCGCTGGCCTTAAGTCCATTGGTCTTCATCCCGCTGGTCTATCTCGTCTATTTAATCAAAGAATGGCATCATCGGTATGGAAGAAATCGACAAAGAAGGACGCTCATCATCTTTAATAGTATACTGGTCATGAGCTTGGCAAGTGCTTTATTTTTGTCCAATATTCTCAATCTTATGCTACGAGCGATATCTACTAGCAATCCGGGCTTGGAAGTACCCAGCATTGTAGCCATTCTTACGCAGCATTTCCCTAGAATGTTGTTCATTGTTTTGCTGGGTTTATCACTCTTGACGATGATCTCCGTTAGCATTTTACCGTTTCGGAAACGATAAGAAGGGATGGAATTTCCCTTTTTTCGAAAAGAACATTAGCTTTAGTGATGGTGAAAGGAAAATTTTCATCATCACCAAAGAAAAGGGAATTTGATGCCTACACCTACTCCACATAAGTCATACCTAGATCGCCTTTTTGATATAAAAGGCTCTTTTAAGTCATTCAATCAGAAGAACGATATTTTTAATCGGGCGATCTGGGATGACACAGTGGATCCCAAGCATTTTTTTCAGAGTTATGATATAGCCAATTATAAACCCAAGAAGGCCAAAGGTTTTAATCATTGGGATTTTGCGCTTCGAAACGCAAGCTGGCACCTAACAGACGTAGTAGGAGAAATGAAATTGGAGTCGGAAGGGCGAGTAGAAGGCTTTACGGATTATTATTCTATTCAAACGCCAGGACCACCGGAGAAAGCCCCCTCACTTCCGCCAGAAGAAGCCGCCCAGCGCATCAAGCAAGTAGCCAAATTTCTTGGAGCTGGCTCAGTAGGTATTTGTGAAGTAGATGAGCGATGGATTTACTCTCATCAATTCCGGAGAGATACCGCAGACGCCCAGGAATTGGACTTTCCCAAACATCTTCGATATGCGATAATGCTTATCCTCCCGATGGATTACCAATTGGGAAAAACCTTCCCTTCAGCACTTAGTGGAGCTACGACAGGCTTGGGCTATGCCGCTAGCCTCAATTGCGCCAATATGCTGGCGCAATTCCTAACTAATCTTGGCTACGAGGCCATTGCTTCCCTCAATGATACCGCCCTAAGTATTCCCATGGCGATACAAGCAGGACTCGGTGAATATGGTCGGCACGGGCTACTTATTACGCCAGATTTTGGTCCAAATGTGCGCATTGCCAAAGTATTTACGGATCTACCTTTACAAATCGACGAGCCCAAAAGCTTTGGCGTAAAACAATTCTGCCAAATTTGCCGAAAATGCGCCGAGGCTTGCCCCCCACGCGCCATCAATGCCGGAGAACCTTCCGATACACCACCTAATTTTTCTAGCCTATCGGGTATTCGCAAATGGACCGTCAATGCTGAAAAATGCTTCAAATTTTGGGTCAATATGAATACCGATTGTGCCATCTGCATTCGAGTATGCCCCTACAATAAGGATTATACCCACTGGTGGAACAGATGGGGGATTCGCCTGGCCAATTCTCCGCTTCGCCGTTTGATGCTTTGGCTCGATAATAAATTGGGCTTTGGCCAACGGGTAAAACCGGAGAATTGGTGGCAGCGAGATAAGGGCTAACTAAAGGTTGTATTATCTCTTAAAGGTAGTTTCCGGATTCGCTGACCGGTTCCCTTATAAATAGCATTACAAAGTGCTGCGGCAACCAGCGGTAAAGACATTTCGCCCAACCCTTCTGGCCGCTCTGTACTTTTTATAAATTTCACGCTAATGTTTGGTGCTTCTTGGTAGCGCAATAAAGGATAGGTATCAAAATTGTCTTGCACTGTTTTACCTTCCCTAATCTTCACCCCGCCATAGAGCGCTGTACCAAGGCCATCAATAATCCCCCCTTCCAATTGCGCCAAAGCTCCAGACTTATTCACTACAATGCCGCAGTCGACGACCACATAAACTTGCTTTACGATGGGCCATTTTTTCTCATCAAGTCCTATTTCTACCACCTGCGCTACATAGGCTCCGAACATGAAATGGGCAGCAAATCCACGATAAGTAAATCGAGTCGGAGGAGCCCACCAAGCGCCCCATTCAGCAGCAGCTTCGATGACATTCCTCAGTCTTTTAGTGGAATAAGTAGGGCCGCCATGATCGTCGTAGGGCATCATTTTATCTTCATCTCCCAATAATTCCAGTCGGAATTTTACCGGGTCTTTTTCAGCTGCATGCGCAATTTCATCGATAAAGCTTTGATCGATAAAGCAGGTGGCATTATGCCCCGGTGCCCGCCAAGCGCCAGTGGGAATATGTGTTTTCACAGGACTATATTCCATTTTAAAATTAGGCACAAACCCAGCCGGAAAGCCATCAGGGAAAACTTCTGTTTTATGAGGAGAGTCCTCTGCCCCTCGGAATAAATAACGCGAAGTGGTAGCCGCATTAAGGTGCCAGGCTACCAAGGCGTTGTTTTCATCCAATGCGGCCTTGAAACGATACATGCCTGCTGGCCGATAAAAATCGTGATGAATATCATCCTCCCTCGTCCACACTACCTGAATCGGTTTCTTGAGTTGCTGTGACAAGACAATAGCCTCCGCTGAGAAATCTGCGGCAAGTCGTCGGCCAAAACCACCTCCATTACGATTTTGTTCTACTGTGATTTTCTCTGCCGGCAAACCAGTTAGCCGGGCCGCCAAACCGACGAGACCGCCTGGCACTTGCGTCGATCCACATAGAAATGCACTATCTTCTCGGACATCCGCAAAGTAGTTTTGCGGTTCCATCGTAGCATGATAAAGGAAAGGTACTTCGTATAGCGCCTCTAAGGTCTTGGAAGCACTAGCAAAAACCGCCTCTACATCGCCCTCATTTCGGAGCTGTAAGGCACCTTTTTCTTTGGTAAGTTTGCTACACTCCTGGCGGATTCGCTCAGTACTATCTGATTGTTCTGCTGTGGTATTCCATTCAACTTGTAAAAGAGATCGTCCTTTTATGGCGGACCAAGTGTTGGTAGCAATAACCGCGACACTCGATTGATGCAGCATTCGGCTGCCAGAGGCTTTCACTTCTACCACCTCTACCACACCAGATACCTTCAGCGCAACTGTTGCGTCAAAGCTTTTTACCGTACCCCCAAAAACAGGACTTCTTTGGAGCACCGCAATTAAGGCGCCCGCAGGCCGGGCATCAATCCCAAAAATCGGCTGGCCAGTAACCAAGGATAAATTATCAATTCCTGGAATGGAACGGCCCAATATTTTATAATCCTTGGGGTCCTTCAGCTTTGCTTCCTTAGGAACTTCAAGTTGAGCCGCCGCTGCTGCTAAATCGCCATAAGAGAGTGCTTTTTTTCGGCCTTTTCGGAAGACTTTTCCATCTGTCTCTTATACACATCTGACGCTGCCGACGAAGAGGATAGTGTAGA
>CAJXUM010000287.1 GCA_913060855.1 uncultured Lewinella sp.
CAGCGTCAGATGTGTATAAGAGACAGCCTTTATTCAACATTTTTTGTAAATTTATTTGGGCAAACAATGTTGAGTTTCCAAATAGAAAAATTATAATGAGTGAATGTTGAATTTTCATTTTTATTTATTTTTAACTACGCGGTGATATAAGCCATCATTGCAAAATGGAAGTGAATGTTTTTTGTCATATAGGATATTTTGTCCGGAAAACTGTTGATTCCTTAAACTGGAATTCTCTCAATTTGTACCATTTCCCAAAAAGTAAATAGGGTAGTTATCGATATTCATCTTATCTCTACCACTGACAAAAACTGAATTACAAATAGTACACTTGTCTTCAAGCTATCAATCTCTAGATACGCCAAAGAAAAAAGCTACTCCAATAGTCAGATTGAGATCCCGATAATCAATGGAAGCCCGCTGAGGATGCTGTAGCCATGAAGTATCTCGAAAGAGGTTACTGGTTAAGAGGTCTCCACGGAGGAAAATCCATATTCTATTGTATTCTCCCTGTAAACTGCCATCCTCGGTAATGTCAAATTTTTCTTTTTCATCGCCCATAAAGCGAAACTGTATCCCGGTTTGAAGTGACAAAGAATAGGTATCTGAAATCGTCGAAGTTTTAAGTCCTTTTTCTCCAAATTCCCTTACTAGAAAAGAAACCGGTTTGTTGTAAATAACTCCAGCCATAATCAGGCCCTTGACCGGGGCATGAATCGTACCCAATTCAAACTTTAAATAGGCAGGAATCTGTATAGATTGAGTTTCCAAATGATAAGCGCTGGCCGAAGCTTCAATTATTTGAAAATTAGATAACTGATACCCTGCTCCAAAGGATAGCGAAAGAATCGAATTTGGCGCATAAAGGTCAAATTGTAAACCTCCTGATAGCAAGGAAAAGGTTTTAGGATCGAACTTAATGGAAAGATCATCAGGGAGTTTTCCAGTAAAGAAATTGAGTATGTTCTTTCCCTGTTTATCTGTCCAATTACCATTAGCTGATAGCCCTAGTCCTAGTCTGGCGTTCCGCATGGTGAATAGCTTTGGTCTTAAATGACCTAGTTTTTGGGCAGATAAATGTTCAGGGATCAATACCCCTGAAATCAATAAAATGAATAATATTATTTTTTGCATGTTCTTGAACGGTTATTAAAATGCTCTTTCCAGAAAATATCTAGGTCTTTGGATTGGTATCCTAAATTCCTAGCTTTTATGAGATAGCGTTTGGCTAATACACAACAATCGATACCTTTTAGGTCGTAAGTCTTTTTTACCTTAGCATAACAGGCATCCATTACCATTGCCATGTAGAAAAATAATTCCCCATCGATCAGGTCACTATCGTCATAATTCATTAGTGTGATCAGCGCTTCTTTGTAACTATTCCTACTTTTGATCAGTCCTCTAGCCTTAGCTATTTCGGCACTCATTTCTTGTTGATACTCCTGACTAATTTGTTCCCTGCAATGGATGATCTTACTTTCTATATCAGCATCTGATTTCAGACTGATAGCATTGATGAATAGGGGTAAGGCTTTATCGAAATAGCCTCTTTGGTAGTAATAATTGCCTCTGTCTACTTTGTCGAGATAAGAAACCTCCCGTTCACATTGTTCAAGTTGATTTTGCACCTGTGATGGATCGATATTTATCACTGATAAATCGTAGTTTAGAGCGGAGCGGTAAAGTTGGATGGCTCGTTGAAAATTAGCCACATCAAAGGCTGCTTGCGCTTGTTTCAACAACTGATGAATTGAGTTTGCCGTAGTCAAATTAGAGATCTGCTCCTTAATGTAAGTGTCCTTTCCTTTACATCCTATGGACTGCTCGTAGTACAATAGTGCCTGGGCATATTGTTCCTGGCGATAAGCCAGCTCAGCTTCTGCAAAAAAAGAACAACTCGGCTCTTCAATCTGCAAACCCTCTGGCGGCTTCTTGGTTTGCTCCGCCTTACATTCCAATGCAGAAAAACTGGAAAAGCGATTGGAGTAGATCGCTTTTACTCGAAATCCTTTTTTCCCTTTGTCAATCAACTCGATAAAATCTTGGTAAACGTAGGTTGACTGATCGGGCATGGTTACCGTTTTGCTAACAACCGTACCATATATCAAACCTTTCAAACCTTTACAACTTACCATTTCAAAAGTATTGCTGTAGGCAATTTGTATTTTCTGTTCTTTCAATAATCGAAAGTAGGTTCGGGCTAGTATTTGCTCTTCTTCTAGGCCAGGTAGCTCGCTGGCCAAGATAGCTTCAGATGATGTGAGAAGTTCCTGTTCCAGATCAAAGCGAGTCCTGGAGTCGTAGGTGTCCCCGTAGATGTTCATCTCGTCAATGAAATGTCCAACAAAGCTTATTGCTTCAGCTTGCCTATCAAAAGTTCTGAAAACTAATAGGTTAGACCACAACAAAGAACTGAGGATTATTTGGTATGTGAACGACATTCTGATAATTTTTTATCTTAAATAGCTGTTGAATGGCAGAGCGCACTCTTTTCCGTTGTTTGGTTAAAGCTCTTCTCTAAAAAACTCTCAGTACCCTAATCTCTGATATCCTTGTAATCCAGAATTTTCCTCGCGTATCCTCATCTCGCTTGATCACGACTGCAACCTTTTTATCGGTATAGTCGGAGTATTCACAATTGACCTCGGGCGCGCCTGCTGTTGGTTCTTTTCTACGGGCAATATCTTTCAGTTTACAGTAATATTGACGAAAAATCATTTCCCCGCGATAAGTAATACTGCCATCTTCGTGCTCAATCATTTCAAGTTCCTCCGGTAACAATTCATCATAGACTTCAAAACTTACCATTACAGGACTACGCTCTCCGCGGTAAAGCATGGACTGTAGGTAGGCTTCTGGAGTCCAAGGCTTTTTGTAAGATGAATTTTTGCTCTGCTCTTCAATTACTGCATCACTGGAGAAAAGCTTTAAGCAAAGTTCGATGCCTCGTTTTCTCACCTCCAAAGACTCTTCGGCAGCTCCGATGATGGTGATATAGTCCATGAAATTCTGGATTTCTACCATGATTCGAGTAGTAAGATCAGCCTTTTCTTCACTCGTTCCCTGCTGAGCTTTAAGTGGGGAAGTGGCAATAATTAGTACAGCCCAAATTATTATCTTCTTCATGCTTTATTCTGATTTTATTGATAATGTTCAATGAGACGTACTTCCCAGGTTTTGTCATTCTCCACAATTATTTCCTTCAGCTCTAAGTGGTCAATTGTTTTGTAGTAGGTAATAGCTTCCAAATAATCCTTGATGGGCATAATCTTGGTCAGCGTCTCATTGGGACCGTAGACCTTGACATCGGTATCTGCTGCAAAATGATCAAGATAAGAAGCGAGTTTAGACTGCCGCTTAGTCGTAGATTGATTGGTATCGCTGAGCTCTTGCAGTATCTTACGGATGATTGTCTTGATATCTGACTGGTTATCGACATCAGATGGTGTGTTTTCTACAAAATCGGGCTTTCCTTCTTCCGATGAATCTTCATTGGGCGGATTTAATACAATTACCAAATATTGGCTCGCATCGCCCTTCTCGCAGTAATAGGCACCAATTTTAGCTTGTAGGCTGTCTCCATCTGTGTAAACTGGAAATTCACCAAATGTTGCTTTGCGACGACCGTCATTTGCGTAAAACAAATAATAGTAATCACCACCCGCAGCGTCTATTTCATATTGCAAGGCTGCAGCTTTATCAAATTCTTCCGGGTAGGGTTTTGCAAATGGAGTTCCCACCCTTATTTTGGGCAACACTTCCTTTTGAAGTAATCGTCTTACAAAGTTTGGGTTATCCTTATTTCCAGAGAAGGTGCTGAGGTTTAGCTTTGGCTCAAACTTTGCTTCTTTCAGGTCAAGACGAATGAAAGTCGGTTGTACCCGGTAATAAATAGATTCACAATCACCTGCTGGATAAAAGATAGGATACAATGACACTGGTAGTTGTTCTCCCTTCGATTTCACAAGTGGGGCCATACTGATCACGGTCGCTTTTACTTCTCGTACTTCAGTAGGTTCACAACTACCTCCCAGAATGATCACCAATACTAGTAGGGCTAGGCTACGCAAAGATAACCATGGACTCAAATTGATTTGGTGTGCTCTCATACTTATTATTATTTGATCAATTTTATGCTGTTACTAGAATTTATTACTTTAAATTATTGGGTTGCATTAGGTAAATCATATGCTGATGTCTTACCCCTTCCTTGGCAATGACCTGGCGCATATCATCCGTATCCTGTAGGGCGATCATATTACCTAATTGGCGGTCATTGAGAATGCCATAGGTTTGGAAATAATATTTACCATCTAGCTCGATGATCTCGTGCAGACCCGCCTTTACAGGGGTTAGTTTCTTTACTTCAGATAACCTTATTTCTTGCTGAAAAGCTTCTTCTGGATCAAAAGTGTAGCGCTTCCCTGATGAGTTGATATATTGAGTCCGCTCTCTTTGAATGTTGTACCAAAATATGATCGTAAACAAAGTATGTCCGGTGCAGGCGACATGCAA
Organism: uncultured Lewinella sp.; assembly: GCA_913060855.1. Classification (GTDB taxonomy): domain Bacteria; phylum Bacteroidota; class Bacteroidia; order Chitinophagales; family Saprospiraceae; genus DT-111. The sequence goes on from CAJXUM010000287.1 coordinate 4,519, forward strand.
AATTCCACCCAGCAGATAAAAGAAAAGAATCAGTAGAGCGGTCGCGTCAAATGACATGTAAACCACATAAAAGAAACCGAATTTGATGAAGGCGGAGAGGATGATCAGTAGATAAAAAAAGGACTGGATAAGCTTTCGAAAGAAAAGCTTGCGTTCTAATTGTTGCTTCAGGCGCCCTTTCTCAAATACAATCATGTTTTTGTACAGGGTAATATCTCCTTGCCACCAGTGCCCAGCTATGGCCAGTACGATATCCAGCAAGGCTAAACCAATAATAATTTGAATGCTGGAACCTTCTTGATGACTCCATAGTATAGCTGCTATTTCTAAGCCAAAAATGATCAACAAGCCCATTAGCTGATAAGGGAAACCCGTAGTTTGGAAGAAGCCAGGTAAATGTATCCCTGCGTAAATATGCTTCGACTTATGGGTAAATAATCCCCACTTTTTAGTGGCCTGCGATGGGGCAAAATTCTCGTCTAACGCAAATTCGAAATTGATGAGTTGCATATTGTTGTGGGTTAATCTTAATGCCGCTATTACGGCAGTAGATTTGTGATTTTGAAAGCTAGTTTAAGTAATGGGCAAATAACCTAAAGTGAAAAGCGTGGCGCACTGCCGAGTATAGCGATACCCTAGTCTGGAAAACAAGCAATTGGTCGGTAACACTTAAAATTTAGTGGCGGGTACTCCCTCTGCTGCAAGCTGTTTCATTCGGCTTAATAAGTCATAATTTGAGATATAGCCCGAAATGATAAGAAAGGGTAACAAGAATATGGCCATCGTATATTGAAGAGTTAGCGTTGCGACACGGAATATCCAACCCATAAACAGGACTTGTGAAAAGGAAGTACTATAAAAGGTAAAGCTACTGGCATACCTCCCCACTTCATTGATCCTTCTGACCCAAAATGGATCACCGAAATTTCCCTTAACATGTATCCTATTCGCGACGTACCCAGGCGTCATTTGCGCATGGTGATATAATGCGGCCATAATGAGCAAAGTCATTCCATAAAACGTACTTCCAAATAGAAGGAACAAGGCCCCTCCAATGATAGCTGCTTTACGAACAAAGGGATAGCCATGAAAATCTCTTTTCTCTAAATCCGCAATAAACCCCTGAACTTCATGGTATTTATCTTTCAATCCGGTATTGAAGGCACTCATAAGCCCTGAAGCATGATCTAGTTCTTTTTTCGCTTCGACTAAGTGATCTAATTTGGTGGCGTAGGAAACTGGGCCCTCCTTTTCGTGGACGATAGGCCAAGATGAAGTTGCATTATCAATATGATACTCTGCTAGCGCATCATTCACAATGTCCATCTCAATACCCTGGCTTTTAGCTTCACTCAAGAACTTATAAGCTTCCTTTAATAAATTTTTGTCATTTTTTATTTTTCCGTACGTCCAAATCGCCCATCCGTAAAAACCATGATATTGATAATCATCCGGTGCGATGCTCAGTGCTGATTTAAAATAACTAATGGCTTGTTCCCACTTATCTAACTGAGTGCAAGTCACACCTAGTTTGGAGTAGACATTAGGATCCAGCGGGTTAATTCTCATAGCGTTCTCATATTGTTCGGAGGCCATCAAGTAATTGGACATTTTCATAAAAACATCACCATAAAGCATCTTGATTTCTGAACTTTTAGGGTATAGTTCTTCCAGCTCTTTGGCTCTAGCTAGTGCTATGCTGAAATTGTTGTCACTAAGCGCATTCAGTAATTCTTTTTTTTGTAATTCCATGATTAAATAGTTATCGAAAGATGAATAAATAGAAAATTTGTGATAGTAAGACAGAGTTTACATATGGCAAAGGCATGTCACGAAAGGACGCAGGGCATTTAGCATATCGGTAGAAATATAATCGAGGATGGTTTGCGTGATAAAAGCGGTAATCAATACCGGGATAAGAAGCTCCCATACATAGGGATTGTTTAAGCCTAGCCCCCCTCGTAAAATTGCTTTCAAAAACTTGATGCCGATTATGATAGCTTCTATCGTCAAGGACACCATGAAAATAGTAGTAAATACCTCGCTGCATGCCTCAAATACATTGGCCAAGTAGTCAGAAATCCAAGCAAATACATGTAATACACAAGCGTATAGTACCCAGGCACTTTCCCTGAAAAAGCCTCCGCTGAATGCTCTGAAAAATGTGAGAACCAATTGTATTGTGATCGTCAGTCCCAGTAGCCCAAAAGCTAACTTGAAGACATAGCACAGCAGAGTTGCTGCATCCTGATTAAGGAAGCTCAAGTCCATTTTTTACGTTTATTTATGAATTTGGAAGTTGGGCTGGCTTGGATTTCTGCTGAAAGCCTTTTTCTCAACAATTACCAGCCCGTTTTCATTAGTATATTGCAGTGAGGGTGAAAAGTTAGGCTCTATATCATTTTTTTTTGCAGATTTTTTTGGTTCTCTGACAATTTTAGTGCTTTGGGTCAACTGAAACTTTGATCAACGCTCATTTTCAATCGCTTACGATCTTCACTTTAAGTTGACCACAAAAATTGTCAGAGAAGGATTTTTTTCAGGGCTTGGATATCTTATTTCAATTTCTCAAGATAAGTATGATATTTTGGTTGTTATAGCCGAGATAAGTTTCTCCATTAGTCTCCAATCCCTAAACCTAGGTTTCTACCTATAAAAATGACTGAACCTATAGAATGCCCTTGAATTTCAACACTAATGCCCTTCTCTCTATGAATAATGAATGAATGCCATTAAAGGAAATCGGTAATGAGGTAAAACTTTATCTATTATCAGAATTGACGATCGGGAAGTAAATAATCAAGTGAACCTTACAA
>CAJXUM010000288.1 GCA_913060855.1 uncultured Lewinella sp.
CTTCGTCGGCAGCGTCAGATGTGTATAAGAGACAGCTACACCCCCGACTCCCCCACCCTCAACGGCTATGAAATCTTGAATCACTTCTTCGATCTGGTATTGGCCAAACACCCTGAGTTGTTGGCATTCGGAGAAGATGTAGGAAAAATTGGAGGCGTAAATCAAGCCTTCGCTGGGCTGCAAGCAAAATATGGCGAAGAGCGAGTATTTGATACAGGAATTCGAGAATGGACCATCATCGGACAAGGCATCGGTATGGCTATGCGCGGTCTCCGACCCATTGCAGAGCTCCAGTACCTCGACTATCTCGCCTATGCTTTCTCCCCCCTGACCGACGATTTAGCCACGCTCCGCTATCGCACCAAGGGTACCCAGATGGCGCCATTGATTGTACGAACCCGTGGCCATCGGCTGGAAGGTATCTGGCACTCAGGCTCTCCCATGGGCATGTTACTCCATTCGATGCGTGGTATTTATCTATTGGTTCCCAGGAATATGACACAAGCCGCAGGGATGTACAATACCCTCCTACAAGCGGATGATCCAGCTATATTGATTGAATGCTTGAATGGCTATCGGGTAAAAGAAAAGTTACCTTCTAATTTAACGGAATTTAGTGTTCCGCTTGGGGTTCCAGAAGTTCTACAGACTGGCGAAGATATTACCCTAGTCACCTATGGAAGTTGTGTACGAATTGCGCAGGCTGCTCTACCCTTGCTACAGGAAAGAGGTATTTCAGTAGAACTAATCGATGTACAAACTCTATTGCCATTTGATTTGGAGCACCTTATACTCCACTCTCTCAAAAAAACCAATCGCATTGTCTTTCTAGATGAAGATGTCCCAGGTGGCGCAACCGCCTTTATGCTGCAAGAGGTCTTGGAAAAACAAGGCGGCTATCGCTACCTCGACTCACCGCCAAAAACGCTAAGCGCTAAAGCCCATCGCCCCGCCTTTGCTGATGATGGTGATTATTTTTCCAAACCCAGCACCCTAGATGTTTTTTGGTGTGTTTATGAAATGATGAAGGAGGCAGAACCACAGCGTTTTTAGTATTGGTCCAGCATAAACATTTCAACTTTCCGACCTTCCTGGAATTCTTTTCCACTTTTTTTGGTTATCCCCTCCGACCACTTCTATCACTCTAATTATCCGACCTAATTATGAGAAACCTTCCCCTTGCCAAGAGCCAAGTCTCTGTCTTCACATCTTTTAAGGAAATGCTAAGTTACTGGGCCGCAGCAGCACGCCCCTATCGCTGGTATTTTCTAGGTATTTATTCCTTTTATGCCATTGGCATCGTATCTGAGCACATTCTCATCCCCATCTACTATCAAAAGATCATAGATGGTATGGTGATGGCATCTAGCGAAATGGCATCAGGTGTGCTTGAAAACAAATATGCCGACCTCATCCGGTTCTCCATTTACGTAGGTATTCTTTCGATGACTCGAATTGGCATGTATCGAATCGGTGACTGGTTCTTCGATTATTTCCGCCTAGGAGCTGTTCGCAATTTAGAAAATGGCATGTTTGGCGACTACCTCAAGCATGGCAGGAAGTTTTTTGTCAATAACTTCAGCGGCTCTTTACTCAATGATCATCGCCAAATGCGTGGCGCCTTCGATGTATTCATGGACCATGGTACTTTTACCTTTTTTTGGTGGCTAATTGTCTTCTTTGGGAGCTTGACTGCGCTAGCTTTTATCTTCCCAGTAGGCGCAATAGCGATACTCGTTTGGTTCATGCTTTACCTAGTCATCGTTGTGCTAGTCTCTAAAAAGAAATACATACATGAGCAGAAGCTAGCCAAGCTAAATTCCAGTATGACGGGCTTATTGGCCGATAACCTCGGTAATGCCATGACGATAAAGACCTTTGGCGCAGAGACTCGTGAACAAGCTTACTTCCAGGAACGAAATGAAGAACGCCACCGCGCTAGGCATCGCAATAAATATTGGAGTCGTTGGAGAAATGGCTTACAAGGAGGAATGCTTGTCATTTTAGATGTTAGCATATTACTATTGGGTGCGTATTACTGGATGATCGGCAAGATTAGTCCAGGTGTCATCGTACTGATTCTTTATTATGCTAGGAATATTTCTAGCGAAGTTTGGAATTTTTCTCGCATGATCAATGCCATGACCCAAGCTTATGCCGATGCCAACAAATTCATGGACCACATTCGGATCAATCCCGATATTACCGACCCGAACAATCCTGAAACCCGAGGGATCCGCAAAGGCGAAGTTCATTTTAAGAATATATCCTTCGCTTATCCGCAGGGAGCCAAAGTATTTAATAATTTCAACCTATACATAGAGCCCGGCGAAAAGGTAGGAATCGTTGGTCCAAGTGGTTCAGGGAAATCTACCTTAATCACCCTCCTCCAACGCCATATGGACGTTCAAGCGGGAGGTATCTTAATCGACAATATTGATATCCGAAAGCATACGCAAGCTTATCTCCGATCCAAAACCTCCTTGGTCCCTCAAGCGCCTAGCTTGTTTCACCGTAGCTTGAAGGACAATATTGCTTATGGAAAACCGGAGGCAAGTATGGAGGAAATCATCTCGGCCGCACGGCGTGCTCAGGCGCATGAATTCATCTTGGAAACACCCAAGGGATATGATACGATGGTCGGCGAACGCGGTATTAAGCTTTCGGGCGGGCAACGACAGCGCATAGCCATCGCCCGGGCAATTTTAGAGGCAGAATCAGCTCCCATTGTCATCTTTGATGAGGCGACGAGTTCTCTCGATAATAGAGCAGAGAAGGAAATTCAAGAAGCTATTGATGCGGCCTTGGCGGCCTCTACCCGGACAGGTATCATCATCGCTCACCGGCTTTCAACCTTGCGAAATGTGGATCGGATTATCGTACTCGATCAAGGCCAAGTTGTAGAAAGCGGAACACATAGCGAACTATTGGTTTCTGGCGGCTTGTATGCCGAGTTGTACAATAGTCAAATGCTGGAGGTGGGGTGAGGGGTGAAGAGATGAAAAGGCGGAAGAGTGAAGAGATGAAAGGGCGGAAGAGTGAAGAGATGAAAGGGTGAAGAGGTGAGTAACTCCGCCTGTTCACTTCTTCACCCTTTCATCTCTTCACTCCTTCACTCTCCCACCACCTCATAATCCATGTATTCATAAGTAGCACGTAGGTATTGAATATTGCGCTCCTCATCTACGCGGTAACTCTTTCTCTCACGTGGAAAAACAAACCCATCTACTTCATCGAAGCTGAGGTTTTCTACATAGCTAAAATGATCAGCATGTTGCACCATATAAGCCACAAAGGTGAAGTCATCTGCATCGTAGTAGTGCCACCAAGTATCGGGCGTACTATGTGTATCCGTTTGAGCCGGATTGTATACCGCTTTCAACACTTCGACCTTTCTCCCATCTGCTAGGGTATCCAGACCGTCGTAAGACAAGACTACCCCTGCATCCAATAATTTAAAGGGGACACTGATCACAAAAGTAGCGCTCAATACGGTATTCGTTAAGGATTGCTGATTGGCGGTAGTATCTACCACTCCATCCACTTTTTTAGTCGGTTGCGCTCCATCTTGACTAATGAGATGCTTTTTTCCTTCCTTTTCCCATTCGATCGATACTTTTGATTCGGGTGGGAAGGTGTAGGTGTGCGTCTGTAGCGCTGCATTTTCTATTTCTCCTGATTCAAATAGCAGCGCATAATCTTTCTTAAACTGGAGTGTTTTTATTTGATTCCATTTCGTCAAACCTCCAGCCCTATCCATGGCCTTTTTTAAGACTCGTTTAACTTCATCACTAGTGAGGTGAGCATAGGGATCGGGCACATCTACTATATCAGCGTTATCAGTCGATGGAGAATTGCAGTGGGTGCAAAGCAAGAATAGACATAAAAGGGTAAAGCTATACTTCATACTTTAAATAGATTTAAACAGGTGGCCAAATTTTGGTACTCAGCCGGATGAATTGCGATCGTTCGTACAATTGGAAAAAGGCAAAGTCACTCCTCTACCTCACCAACAACCCATTAAAAATTAAATCGTTGATTAAGTCAGCATGCTGTTCCACCTCCTTTTCATCATAGGAATCAACGCCAAATTGAGTCTCCATTTGATAAGTTCTAGCAAAAAAGGTCGTGATCGCTCCAAACATGAAACTCACCAAATTGGCAGGCGGTATGTCCTTGATCGTCCCTTTTTCTTGCTCCTCTCTACGAACGGAGTCGTGAAAAGAATAAATAGGGATCAATAAGTTCTCCACTAGCCATTTGGAGCGCTCGGATTTGGAAAAAACCTCTTGCACTATGATTTGCTGAAATTCAGGGTTTCTAGCAGATATATAGACGATTTGCCGGTTTAGTATTTTCAACTTTTGCACCCCGTCCAATTCCTTTATCAAAGGGACCAAGTTTTTCAATTCTTTAAATACCTCTCCCCCGACTAGCTCAAGCGCCCTCTTCCAGATATTCTCTTTAGACTTAAAGTGATAGTGTAAGAGGGAGTCTGCCACACCAGCCTCTTTGGCTAAGCTACTTAAACTGACGCCTCCATAGCCATTCTTGGCGAAGCACTTCATGGCCACTCGTAAAATACCATCCAGGTTGGCACTTTGTTTTTCTGTAGGCCGCCCAGGGCTGCGTTTCTTCTTCTCTGTCATGATTGAAACTAGTTAAGTCTTCGAATTTCTCCTACACAATGTAGTGAAAATGAGAAAAAAAAGAAATTAATTGAGAACTCTATACAATTAATTGAGAGTATTCAAATCATTTTATACTTTTGTCTTGTTATTATTAGTACAAGACCTTAATAAGGTCAATGCAAACACAAAGACTTATCTACTTTTTAGTTCCCCAAAGGCCGTTTGAAATCCAGGATACACCACCACCACATAAGGTGAAATTCGTTTCGCCTTATAGATATACTCAGTCCTAAACCATATAGAGTAACGACTCTATTACTAAAACCAAATTAGATGTTCACGACGGAAAAACTGAAAACAGCTTCCTTCTTACCCACTAAAAAAGAGGTCTTACAAGATTTCAAATGGGCCTGTTTAAGTCGGGAAATCAGTGCAGCCGTAAGAAAAGAAGTATTATCCGGGAAAGCCAAATTTGGATTAGGCAGTGCAGGAAAAGAAATTCCGCAGCTAGCCATGGCACGAACCTTCAAAAAAGGAGATTTCTATTCTGGCTACTATCGTGACCAAACCTTTATGCTAGCAAAAGAACTGGCCGATTCCCAAAAAATGTTCACGGCTCTTTATGCCGATACGCAAAATGACATCTATTCGGGGGGCCGACAAATGAACAATCATTTCAGTACGCCGCTGATTGATAAAGCGGGAAACTGGGCCGTCCAAAAAGACCTGTATAATGTTGCCTCTTCCCTATCTCCCCTAGCAGGTCAAATCCCGCATGCACTAGGCCTTGCCTTGGCCTCCAAAATGTATAAAGAGAATAAGGCGCTACAAACAAGTAACTTCTCTCATGGAGGGCAGGAAGTCAGCTTCTGTACATTGGGAGATGCTACCACCTCTGAAGGTGTCTTTTTTGAGGCGGTGAATGCTGCAGGTGTGATGCAGGTGCCCATTGCTTTTGTCATTCTCGATGATGGATATGGCATTTCTGTACCCGCCAAATACCAAACTACCAAAGAAAATATCTCTACCGTTCTTGAAGGTTTCCGTATCGACGAAAGTGGAACAGGGTTGGATATTTATACCCTAGAAGCATGGGATTACAAGAAACTTTGCGCCACATTCGAAAAAGGGGTTCGAAAAATTAGAAGTACACACACGCCAGCTATTTTTCATATCAGAGAATGTACCCAACCTTTCGGACACTCGACCTCTGGCTCTCATCAGCGGTACAAGTCAAAAGACAGATTGGCATGGGAACAAGAAATGGATGGCATCCTTAAGATGGAAGAATGGATACTCCGTACTGCGTTAGCTACGCCAGAAGAATTAGATGATATTAAATTGGCCGTCAAAGAAGACGTCAAGGCAGGTAGACAAAAAGCATGGAATGCCTTCAATCATCCCAATCTGGCGAACCTAAACCAGATCAAATCTATTTATCAAATCGTCTTACAGCATACCAATCGTAAGGAGGCAGCGCTGGTTATTAATCGAGCACTAGACGAGTTGCTCCAGCCCGTATTAAGTGAACTCATGCGGAGCGCCAAAAAGATGAAGCGAACTTTATTGGGTGAAAATCATAAAGGAATAGCAGCCTTAGATACTTGGTTGGAAGAAGCCCAGGGAAAGCTCCAAAAACGATACGAACCACATCTCTATAGTGAAACGGAAAGATCGGCCTTAAAGGTCCCGGTCATACCTGCAAAATACGCCGATGATGCTCCGCTTAAGAATGGCTTTGAAATACTCAATACTTTCTTCGATAAGTCGCTACAACAATATGACAATCTCTACGCTTTTGGAGAGGATGTAGGAAAGATTGGAGACGTCAATCAAGCCTTTGCCAACTTACAAAAAAAATATGGCGAAGAACGCGTTTTTGATACGGGTATTCGAGAATGGACGATCGTCGGCCAGGCTATCGGAATGGCTATGCGAGGCCTCAAACCCATCGCTGAAATTCAATACATCGACTATTTAGCCTATGCCTTTTCTCCTTTGACAGACGATCTGGCAACCCTACGCTATCGCACCAACGGACAACAAGCTGCTCCGGCAATTATTCGTACCCGTGGTCATCGCTTGGAAGGCATTTGGCATACCGGATCCCCTATGGGAATGTTGATCCAATCCATGCGAGGTATCCATCTACTCGTTCCTCGAAACATGACTCAGGCAGCCGGGATGTACAGCACTATGTTACAATCAGATGATCCAGCGATCATCGTTGAGTGCCTCAATGGCTATCGATTAAAGGAAAGATTACCTGCCAATTTAGGGGAGTTTACGGTTCCATTGGGTGTCCCTGAAGTATTACAATCGGGCACTGATATTACCTTGGTAACCTATGGCTCTTGTGTTAGAATTGCAGAAGAAGCTATTGCGACCTTGAAAGGAATGGGTATTTCAGTAGAATTAATCGATGTGCAAACACTGCTCCCTTTCGACCTCGAGCACCACATTGTTGCTTCTTTGAAAAAAACCAATCGCATTCTGTTCTTGGATGAGGATGTACCGGGTGGAGCTACGGCATTTATGATGCAAGAAGTGCTCGAAAAACAAAATGGCTATCGCTACCTGGATGCGGCTCCTCGAACATTGACGGCCACAGCTCATCGCACACCCTGTCTCTTATACACATCTGACGCTGCCGACGAAG
>CAJXUM010000289.1 GCA_913060855.1 uncultured Lewinella sp.
CACTATCCTCTTCGTCGGCAGCGTCAGATGTGTATAAGAGACAGACTTTAAGACCTCATGCGAAAAATACGGCATACTACCTGGTGTATATATCGGAACTCGTTGGAATGCGTTTTATGGCATCCATGATTTCAAAGTGGCGGGAAACAATGCTTTTGCTGAAAACAGGCAAAAGCACTACAACAACATGATTGAAAATATAACAGCGGAAATATTTAGTAATTATGGCGACTGGGCAATGGTTTGGTTTGATGGCGGTGCACATGGGCCTGATCAAGGCGGTCCAGATGTACTTTCCGTTTTTGAAAAATACCAGCCCAATTGTTTGTTCTACCACAATCTACAGCGTGCCGATATGCGTTGGGGAGGGAGCGAGAGTGGAACGGTTCCTTATCCTTGTTGGGGAACATTTCCATATGTTTCCATTGGCGCAGGAGAGTCCGCGAAAAAGGAGATTGCTGAGCATAACTTCCAGCTATTGAAAACGGGCGATCCAAATGGTAAATATTATATGCCTGCCATGAGCGATGCCCCTTTACGCGGCAATGGTGGTCACGACTGGTTTTGGGAACCGAATAGAGCACACTTAATTTTCTCATTAGATCAATTGGTCGAAATGTACTACAACTCAGTGGGACACAATACGAGCCTTATTTTGGGTGTTACACCTGGGCCAGACGGATTAATGCCTGAACCCGATGTAAAACGACTGAAAGAATTTGGAGATGAAATAAAGCGAAGGTTTTCAAATCCAATTGCCGCTGCTTCCGGCGTTGGAGAAAAAATTACCCTCAAACTGACTAAAATAGAGACCATCAATCAGGTCGTTTTAATGGAAGATATTTCCAAAGGGGAACGCGTGCGGGAATTTGTACTGGAAGGAAAAACAAAAAAGGGCTGGCAACTTATTTTTGAAGGTTCTTGTATTGGGCATAAATTTATACATCGTTTGGAAGAAATGGAGGTTTCTGCCGTTCGACTAAATGTCACTGAATCAAAGGGAGAACCAGATATCCTGAATTTTTCTGTTTTTAATTCCACTAAGGAATAGCTTACAAAAAATGAAGAACACTCATCTCTACTCGCATATCTGTCCATTACTTTTCCTAATGGCTTTTATCACTTCTTGCAGTGGGTAAGAAAAATCAAACATACGCTGAGGCGAAATTTGAAGGAAAAAGCTGTTTTCAGGTTCTTGTTCTCTCGAATGGCAGCGAATCAATTATTTTTAAACAATTTCTGTAGCAAACATAAGAAAGGGTACGCTAAAATGAAGAGTAAAATAACAAGGAGGGACTTTATTAATGGAACTTTAATGGCAGCTGGCGCTACTCTTGTTCCATTTGGATGTACTAGTGAAGCTGCATTGGGCAAGCTTAATCCAATATATTATCCCCCGGCACTCACTGGGCTTAGAGGAAGCCATCCAGGTTCCAACATTCATTCGCATAACAGAGCCTGGGCTAAGAAATCGGATTGGGGACCCACTACAAAATTGAAAGAAACCTACGACTTGGTTATTGTTGGGGGAGGCCTCAGTGGCCTATCGGCTGCCTATTTCTACCAGCAAAAACACGGCAAGAATAGTAAAGTACTTATACTGGATAATCATGATGATTTTGGAGGTCACGCTAAACGGAATGAACATACGATTAATGGCAAAACGCTAATCAGTTATGGCGGTTCACAATCTATAGTAGAACCAAAACAGGGAAGTAAAGTCGTACTCGATCTCCTAAAAGATATTGGTGTAGATATAGAGCGATTTAAGACGGCTTATGACATTGACTTCTATAAAAGGAATAATTTGGGGGCTGTTACTTACTTCAACAAGGAATCTTTTGGTGAAGACAAAGTAGTTAAGCATCCCTACTGTAATTATCCAAATTATGTGGAAGGACTTCAGAGTAGCAAGCTAAGCCATGAAGAGGCTGCAGAACAAGCTCCTTTAAGTAGTAAAGGTAAAGAACAATTGCTTCGGGTATTAAATGGCGGTCTGCATTCGATAGCTGTTCCCAAAGAGAAATTGGCAGACTACATTTATGCTGAATCCTACTTCGATTACCTGAAGAACACTTTGGGGGTGGATGATCCCGGAGTGTTGAGAATGGCCAGACATTCTGCTTTAGACTGGGGAAGTGGAGGAACAGACACGATGAGCATTGGAGCCGCTAAGAGTTGTGGCGCAATGGGTTTCGCTCCTAAAGCAGTCTACGATGAAGACAATCCATACATTTATCATTTCCCAGATGGCAATGCGGGTGTAGCGCGTGCATTGGTGAAAAAGATGATTCCAGATGTGGGTAAGGGCAACAATGCTGAAGAGCTTGTATTATCTACATTCAATTATGCAAAGTTAGATAAAACCAGCAACCCTGTTCGCATTAGGCTAAACAGTACGGTGGTTAATGTGCAGCATGGAAGTGACCCTGAAAATTCGAGTGAAGTTTTTGTGAATTATATTAATGACAACAAGTCGTATCAGGTAAAAGGCAAAAATGTAGTGATGGCCTGTTACAACATGATGATTCCACATATCGTCTCAGGTCTTCCTGAAGAACAAGCAGCGGCATTGAGGCTTCAATCGAAAAGCCCATTGCAATACACAAGCGTTGGTTTAAAAAACTGGCGGGCTATGAAAGAGTTGGGAATTGGGTTGGCCATGTCGCCGGGAAATATGCACCAAGCCGTTTTGATGGACTTTCCGGTGAGCCTGGGTGGTTATGAATATTCCAAGACGCCAGACGATCCTTGTGTCATTCAGATGATACATTGTCCATATGGAGAAACCGTTGGCGCACCCAGGCTTGAGCAATTTCGTGAAGCACGATACCGAATGTTAAGTTTGCAATTCAAAGACTACGAAGCGGAAATCAGGGCCCATTTAAGTGGTATGCTACCTAAGGAATTATTTGATTTCGATAGGGATGTTGAGGGTATTTCTGTCAATCGGTGGGCCCATGGTTACACGATTGGTGGCCCGGGAGATTCTACAAAAATAGGCCGACAACCCTTTGGTCGAATCACTATTGCTAATTGCGACTCGGCCCCTGGCGCTGATGCGAAAACTGCCATAAGAATGGCAGCAAGAGCCGTGAATGAATTAGGGTGAAATCAAAAGAAATAATTGAATACATTAGCCTTCATGAAGAAATCCAACAGAATATGAAACGAATAATACTTTTGACTACAATAGCAGCAATGTTACTGGCAACAAGCTGCCAATTTGAAAAAGAGACTTCCAATACATCCGCTTTAGAAGTTTATGCAGACTCACTATTTCAAGCAAGTATTGATAGTGCTCAAATTGCTGGCGGAGCCATTTTAGTGTTCCAAAAAGGTGAAATGCTATTAAAAAAATCATATGGTCAGGCTAGTTTGGAACTGTCTGTACCTATGCCTGAGGATGCACAATTTGAAATTGGTTCTGTAACGAAACAATTCACAGCTGCGGCTATCCTAAAATTGGTTGAAGCAAAAAAGCTTTCCTTGGAGGATGATTTCACGGAATATCTTCCGTTTGACACTAAAGGGAGAAAAATTACTATCAATAATTTGCTAAACCATACCTCAGGGATTCCTAGCTATACGGAAATTCCTGCGTTCTGGGATCTATCCATTAAGGAATCTCCCCGAGATACACTCGTGCGGTTGGTAGAACGAAATGATTTTTTATTTGAACCAAACGAAGCTTTAATATATAATAACTCTGCCTATTTTTTCCTTGGCTTGATTATAGAAAAAGTAACCGGACAAACTTATGAGGAGTTTTTGAAACAAGAATTCTTTGAACCTTTGGATATGGCTAATACTAGCTATTGTTCTACTAGCCAAGTTGTTAATAATAAAGTGTATGGCTATAATTATTCCCCGGAGGGACTTCGGCAAAAACCTTATCTAAATCATACCTGGCCTTACTCAGCAGGTTCGCTTTGTAGCACGACTAAAGATTTACTCACCTGGATGAGCGCTTTACATGAGCGAAAAATATTATCAGAGTCGCTGTATCAATCACTGATTACCCCAGATTCGTTAAATGATGGTACGCCCTTGCATTACGCCAAAGGTTTGGTGAACTTCTCCAATTTCGGCCACAAAGAAATAGCACACGGAGGAGGGATCCACGGCTTCCTCTCTGATACTCGGTATTTCCCGGATGAAGACCTATACATTATTTGTTTAATAAACACCACTGGACCTAATGGAGGTAGCTTTTTTGCTGATAAAATCACGTGGAAGCTACTAAATAAGCAAGAATACGAGGGGGTAGATTTGGATATTGATGGTGCAAACTTGCAAGGTAAATACACCGGAGCTGTAAGAGGGTCTACACATTCATTAGAAGTTAAATCAATAGCGAATGGAATAACTGTCCAATCTGCAGGAGCAGAAAGTATAGATACCTTAGAAGTTTATATCGGAAACAATACTTGGATGGATGGAAACGATAAAATAACCATAGAAAATGATGAGTATCGTGTCGATGAAGCGTATAATTATTACATTCTAAAAAAGGAGAAATAAACAAGCGCTTAGATTAATTAGGATGAATGGCCACTCTATTACTCCTTGTTTATAAGTATTTCATCATAAAGTCTAATATAGAAACACAAGATATGAGTTCAAATAAAAGGAGCTTTTGGGGGTGGGGATACGATGATTATAAGCTTGATGAAGCACGTATCTCACAGTTTGCAGGCCTATTGAAATCAAGCTTGGGAATCGAATCATTTTCCAATATCAGTGCGCCCAAATTAGAAGATTTGAACTTGCGAGCACCGAGATTCGAAATGACGGAGGAGCTTAGCCATTATTGTAGTAGTGATGCTTTCGATAGGGCTTCTCATAGTTATGGTAAATCTTATCGGGATATCTGGCGAGGACTTCATGGGAGGTTTGACAATCCGCCAGATTATGTTGCTTTTCCTAGAAAGGAAGAAGAGATTCTTGCGATTTTTGAATTCGCCGTTGCCAATAATATAAGTGTTGTTCCATACGGAGGAGGAACATCAGTTGTGGGTGGGGTAGAACCAAGTGTTAGCAGTAAATATATAGGAGTCATTACGGTGGATATGAAGCACTTCAATAAAGTCCTTGAAGTGGATAAGAAGAGTAGATGTGCCAGAATTCAGGGCGGAATGCTTGGACCTGATTTGGAAAAAGAACTTAAGGAACATGGACTTACCTTGAGACATTTTCCACAGAGTTTTGAGTTTTCGACCTTAGGGGGATGGATTGCCACAAGATCAGGCGGGCACTTTGCTACTTTGTATACGCATATAGATGAATTTGTACAGGCGGTGAGGGTGGTTACCCCAACTGGCATTATGCAGTCTCGTCGATTGCCAGGATCTGGAGCAGGCCCAAGTGAAGAGCGATTGATCTCGGGATCTGAAGGTATATTTGGGATTATTACAGAAGCGTGGGTAAGACTTCAGGATATTCCAACTTACAAAGCTGCGCAAACCGTTCAATTTTCTAATTGGAATGACGCGGTAGAGGCCTGTAGGCTTATTGCACAATCAGGCTTGAATCCAAGTAATGCGAGATTGGTAGACCCAATAGAGGCATTTTCTAATGGCTTAGGTGACGGCACCCATTCTGTATTGATAATAGGATTCGAATCGCATAATCACAAGGTGGAGGGATTAATGGAAGAAGCCTTGGCCCTATGCTTACCCCTCAATGGAAAATTCACGCAAAAGAAAGCAGAAGGCAAAAGAGATGCCGCTGCAGATTCTTGGAAGAAGTCCTTTTTAGATGCGCCCTATCTAAGAGATGAAATGATGAAGAAAGGCTTCATATTAGAAACTTTTGAAACGGCTGTTACTTGGGATCAGTTTGAAAAATTTCATGCTGGAATTTTACAATCGGCCCAGGAAGCGATGAAAGAAATCTGTGGCGGAGGTTTTATTACTTGTCGATTTACACACCTCTATACCGATGGCCCTGCTCCCTACTATACGATTATGGCCAAGGGGCAAACTGGACATGAAATCGAGCAATGGGATCAAATTAAAACCATCGTGTCCGACCAGATTATAGCACTCGGCGGTACCATCACTCATCATCATGCAGTGGGCAAAGATCATCAATCGCATTATGATAAGCAAAAGTCTAAGGTCTTCGACAGATCACTAAAAGCGATAAAAAAAGAATTGGATCCCGCTTGGATATTAAATCCAGAAGTGTTGGTGAAACATTAAATTTGGCTACCTGCAACAGCAGAGATCAGATCAGACTTCCTGCGGTCGTCCGCTTGATATCCAAACCGTTAGCACAAGCAGAAAAAACTGTAACACTTCCATAGATTTTGCATCTAAGTGTTAAACAGAAAAAATATGAACCCACTAACAGGGAAATATTCAGAAGAAAAAAGCAAGAATTTATTACGTGCATCTCTAAAAGGCGACCGTAAGGCAATGGACGAATTGATTCGATTACATCAGCCTTTTATCTTTAATGTAGCATGGAAAATGACCTTTGATGCTAATGATGCGATGGATTTGACCCAAGAGACGCTACTTAAGGTCATTACCAAATTGTCTCAATTTAACTTTGAAAGTAACTTCCGTACCTGGCTATACAGAATTGTAGTCAATGAGTTTTTACAAGCAAAAAGGCAAAAAGGCGAAGAACTTTTCGAGGATTTTGAGGCGCAAGGCAAGCGGTTGGATGCTATCCCTAATGCAGAACTTACACTCGAAGAAGAAATAGAACTAGAGGAATTGATCAAAGAAATGAGATTTAGATGCCTATCAGGCATGTTGATGTGTTTGAATCGAGAACAACGTTTGGTTTATATTATTGGGGAAACATTTGGGGTAGGCCATAATATAGGCGCTGAAATTTTCAATATATCCAAGCAAAATTTTCGAATAAAGTTACATCGTGCCCGCAAGGATTTATATAACTATATGACTAATAAATGTGGATTAGCCAATCCAGAAAACCCCTGTCGCTGTGCTAAAAAAGCAAAGACTATGCATCAAAGAGGTTATCTGACAGCAGATAAAAAACTCTTCAATCTTGGGTACAAAAAGAAAATTGCAGATTACGTAGTCGAAAATGCAGAGGCATCTGCAACTGCTGTAGATGAAAAGCATGCCCATCTATTTAGGGACTTACCCGCCCGTGATAAATTTGATGCTCAAACGGTAGTAGAAGAAATTTTAAACGACGATGAATTAATGAAATACTTCAATTTCAATTAGGAATGAGTTCCAAATAAAGTATACATCCTGTCTCTTATACACATCTCCGAGCCCACGAGACCGAGGCTGATCTCG
>CAJXUM010000290.1 GCA_913060855.1 uncultured Lewinella sp.
GCCTCGGTCTCGTGGGCTCGGAGATGTGTATAAGAGACAGGCTCTACCCGCTAAAGGTTCAATTAGAACAAGATGGTTTCCAAACGGAACAGGTTGGAAATGAGAAGGATGCCCTTATGTATCTTTCAAAAGAAATTCCAGATATTATTGTTTTAGAAATTATACTACCGGGCTTAGATGGGGTTGAAACCTGCTATCGAATAAGGAAGATACCAATTTTTGAAAATACACCTATCGCATTTTTGACTTATCGAACCGAAGATTATTCCCAAATAGCAGCCTATCAGGCAGGCGCTGATGATTTTATCACAAAGCCAATTAATCCAAGGGTTTTCTCCATCAGGTTGAAAGCTCTGCTCAAAAGAGGCCAACCGATACCTATCAAAACGAAGGTCGAGAAATCGAGTTTGGAAATTGATGAGGAAAAAATGATTGTCATTAAAAATGGGAAACTTACACACTGGCAAAATATAGAATTTGAAATACTGAGGCTGTTAAGTTCTGCCCCAGGGAAGGTCTTTTCTAGAGATGAAATATATAGAAAGATTTGGCCAAATGAAGACGAAATTAATGAAAGACGGGGGGATGTTTACATCAGAAGAATCCGAGAAAAGATAGGAGAAGAACACATCTTGACCATCTTTGGACGAGGATACAAGTTTATGAAATAGCAAAGGAAATAAGCATCTTTTTGCCTTTCGCCAGGCATGCTGATGGTAAGCTCTGCTCCTCTGTGTTTTCTCGAGAACACAAAGGAGTAGAGCTTGAAAACGTTCTTCAATTCCACTCCCCATTTGAACGTTTTTGTCGGTATACTTCAACTCTTATTTTGACCCGGTCTTGGTTTCTTCTTCGGGGTTGAGAATGAGTTCGTCCAACACTTTTACGATCCGGTTAGAAAAGATGGCGAGGTTTCGGAACTCGGCTAAATGATTCAAAAACAAGATGCTGTTTCTCGTTCCAATCTCATGATTTTTAATCCGCTTGATCTGGTTTTTGCGGGAAGATCTTACCGACCTAACAAAAGACTGAAGCTCTTCCTGAAGCTTTTCAGCTCCTTCAGCGTTCGAGTTATTGAAAATAGCTATAACGGCATTCAATCGGGATTTTAAGTTCTCCTGTATTGTCTCTAATTCCTGCAATTGAGAGGGAATTAATGGCTTGTGATTATTATCGACATGGTCAAGGCTTGGTTTGACAATGTTCTTGACATTATTGGTCATTTCCTTTAAATAATCTGCCACAAGTATGTGCATATGGATAGCCTCGATTTGATCATCTTCGATTTTATCAATGGCCCTACTGGCTTGTTTCTTTATTTTATCAGCTTGACGTTCCAATTTCTTGAAATCCTGATAAGCATTGCCAAGGATGGGAAGATCCTCTTTTGCTAGTCCTATTAGCGTGTTATCCATGATCTGGTTCATCTCTCCCAGGATTTTAGTCAAGTTTTGTGCACTCATCTCGACAATTTTATCCTTGGTAAAGGTTTCTTCCTCTAAACTTTTCTCAAATGCTAGCTGCTCCTCCATTCGCTTATCATGATACCGATGCGAACGGTATACCGTAACAGCTGCTAGGATCAGTACGATCACAATGGCAACTGTTCCGCCAAAGTAAAAGATATTAGCCAAAATGAAGGCCACTGAGAAAGCAGCAAAGGCGGTGAAAAACCAGCCACCAATAACAGACAGTACCCCTGAAACACGATAAACAGCACTTTCTCGACCCCAGGCTCCGTCAGCAAGAGAGGTTCCCATGAAAACCATGAAGGTGACGTAGGTGGTAGATAGTGGTAGTTTAAGGTTTGTACCTATAGTAATTAGGATACTAGCTACGACCAAAGTGACAGATGCCCTGAGGTGGTCAAAAGAAGGGGCTTCAGCGCCAAGGCTTGCTTGTTTGGCAGTAAAAGGCCGTTCATCGAATTGATTCAAGACCGCATTCTTCACTTTGCTTGGAAGGAGGTTATTGGTGAAGATGGCCATTTTACTGAAATTTCGCACTAGATTCCGCGATACAGCGTATGACTCAAAGCGTTCCGTCCCTTCATACTGTCTTCCAAGATCAAGTGAAGTCTTAACAACTGATCGCGCCTTTTTGGAGGTCCAAAGGGTAATAGTCATTATTACACCAGCAATAAGCAGAAAGAGAGTAGGAGTGGGGACCTTCCCTGCTAATCCAGACATCAAAAGACCATCCGGTTCTGTTCCGCCAGAGGCCATCCAAATTTCATAAGAGTTATAACCAGCAAGTGGAACACCAATAAAGTTAACCAGGTCGTTGCCTGCAAATGCCATGGCTAAAGAGAACGTGCCAACAAGCACCACGAGCTTTAAAATATCCAGTTTAGTAAATAGGGTCAATATCTGCAAAATGATAGTCCAAACCACAAAACTTACTAGTATGATCAGAAAGGAGTTATCTGCTATGGCGCTTTTGATATCACTAGTCATAAAGGAAGCACCTTTCGAGCCTTTAATTAAGAGAAAGTAGGTGATCGCAGAGATAGCAAGGCCACCCCACAGGGAGCCGAAATATTTTAGCTTTTTGTTGTAGTCAAAGGAGAATAAGAGTCTAGTCAAGTACTGAACAATGACCCCTGCTGTAAAGGCAACAACGACCGAGAGCAGAATTCCTGAAATAATGGCAAGTGCTTTGCCAGAATTTATGTACTCACCCAAGCCAAGTGCATTCGGATCGGTGTAGATTTTTATAATAGATAATGCCACTGCGGCTCCTAATAACTCAAAAACAATGGAAACCGTAGTAGAGGTAGGCATGCCAAAGGTGTTGAATGTATCAAGTAGAATCACATCCGTGACCATCACCGCAAGGAAAAGCAAGATGAGTTCGGAAAAGTAGAAATGTTCGGGATGGAATATACCTTTTCTAGCGACTTCCATCATACCACCAGAAAAAGTACAACCTACAATTATCCCCAAGGCAGCAACACCAAGGATCACCTTGAAACTTGCTGATTTTGAGCCAACAGCGGAGTTGAGAAAATTGACTGCATCGTTGCTGACGCCAACAACTAAGTCAGATATAGCGAGTAGAAATAAAACAACGATAAGAACCAAATAGAAGGTAGCCATATAAAAGTATGTTAAACGTGTTATGCCTGGTCTTTAATATCGCGAAGGTATTAAGTCGAGATTAATCAATTGTAAAACTAGCGTTAATTACAGGTTAATTTTTTGCGCCGATAGATGGAAGACCATCTCTAGGAATTTCTGAAGCTAATTTTTTGGGTTATTAATAAAAGAACCCCCGCACCAACTTAGATGCGGGGGAGGTTTACCTTATAGTGGTAAATAATCTAGTGCCAAGTTTAGGGGCATAAAGTTATCGCAAGCCATACTTTACGCTTAGAATCCATAAGACAAGCCTACACTATACGTGCTGCCTCTTTTATATCTGGTGTAGATATACTCATTGCCTTTGAATTCAGAAAATGTTTCATAATTGGGGTCAAGTAGATTTTGGCCTCTCAATTTTACTTGGAATCGACCGAATTTCTTAGAAATCGAGAAATCCAATTGAGCTCTACCTCTTTCGAAAATATCTGGCGTACCTTCAACACCCGTTGAAAATAGGCGATCGCCAAAGAAGTTATAGGCCAAAATACCATCCCAACCGGTATTCTTATTGGTAAAACTCAAATTTACATTAGCTACTATCGGAGATTGTCCAGCAAATTCCCGTGTATCAGCAAATTCCGGATCTACATCTCTCGCTCTCAATAGTTCCTCTTCATCCAGCGCTACTTCAGAGCTAATCAAGGCCATGTTTCCATTAATGCTAAAGTTGGCTAATTTAGGAGAGATAAAATCCAATGCTTTTCGCACTTCAATCTCAGCACCAAACAGGGTAGCATCGGTAGAATTTACCCAAGTAAACTGAGGATTACCTGCTGGACGGAATGTCATTACAATCGGGTCCTTGAATTCCTTGTAGAATCCACTAATGGCAAACATCTCACCAGGGCGCATAAAGTACTCATAACGAAGATCGAGGTTGTTGACTCTTGACCTAGTTAGATTGGGATTACCAAATACAGTCGGATCTCCAATAAATCCAAAAGATCCAAATGGAGCGATTTCTCTCATATTGGGTCGAGCCAAAGTATTGGAATAACTAGCTCTGATATTGGTGTTGTCATTTAATGAATAGATAAGATGAGCAGCGGGTAAGATATCCAATTCATCAATTTCTCCAATGAAATTTTCTGGATTAGGATTCAGGGCGGCAGCCGCACTTTCTACATAGTAATCGGTACCCTCTACTCTGGCGCCAAATATACCTTTGATACGAGGGCTTAGTTGAGCAGTAAGCATACCATAAGTAGCCCAAATAGAAGTCTCGCCAAAGTAGTTATTAGCGGGTTGGGTATCATCAGTTGCATAGACGCCAATCGTATTTCTGGTATCAGTAGTAGCTACAACTCCCATGTTTTCCGGGCCGAAGTAGAAATTAGGATCTCCATTGTAAACCTGTCCTTGTGACCGGAGGAGGTTGTATATGTTTTCACTAAAATCCCGATTGGTCGCTGTGTATAAGCCGCCAAATTGTATCTTATTGGCCTTATTCGCTCGTTGTGCAAAAGGAACCGTAATATCTACTTTCGCCTCATAAGAATCATCTACCAAAGTTCTAAAGTAATGACCTGGGCTCAGGTACTGAGCGGTAGAAATGGAGTAGCGTTCGCGTTCAATCAGATTTGTGTTAGCGAAGAAACGCAAGTCAGGCTCATCTTGTGTGGTTTGGATGATACTACCCGCCCATTCGATCTTGGTATTTCCAAGCGATGGCAATACATGAGAACCATTTGCCACAAAGTCAACCAGTTCTCTCTCTCGGAAGGCCAAAGTTCTGGATTCGAAAGATTCGATCGGCTCAGAAATTCCGAAATTTCTATAGTTGCCATCCAGGTATCGTGCCTCTTGCATCCCTTGATGACTGTAGATCGCATACAAGCTTACTTCATTATTAGAGGATGGACGGATGGAAACACCAACGAGTCCACCGACATTACTTTCCGCCTGGCTTCTATCATCTCTAAGGTTAAAGGTTTCTTGTAGCGTTTCTTCTCCACCACCGAGGTTTCTATAATTGGCATTTAAGGCATCTCCGTAATGGGTGAAATCTCTAGAAAAATTAGCAGCTAGCAATAACCCGATGGGTACTGAGCCCGCTTTGACCTGATTTCCTACGTTAAATGATAAGCTGTAATTAGGTCCTACATTGGTGATAGATGGGGCCATTTCGGTATTGAATGACTTGGCCACATCGTCTAACAAACCTGCTAATTCATTGTCTCTTCTGGCTGCAGAAGGAGCAGAGCGCGTTAGCAAATTAGTGCCAGCTAGTTTTGGATTGTTTAATGCTTCTGGGGCATCGAGATATCCATCGTTGTACCCATATTTGGCCTTACTTCCCGCATTAAAGGTCTGGAAGTCATTGATGAAGGAGCTCTGGGTATTATAAGAGGAGGAAACAGAAACGCCATAGGTGAAGCGTTCCGGTAATGTTTTAATCTTGATATTTACATATCCTCCGGTAAAGTCACCGGGTAGATCAGGGGTGAAACTTTTAGCAGCAATGATATTGTCTAGGAGGTTACTAGGAATCAAATCCAATTGAGCGCTATTGCGATAAGGATCAATACTTGGAAGACGAGTACCATTGAGCGCTGTCGTAGAGTAGCGATCTCCGAGCCCCCGAACATAGACATATTTACCATCTACAATCGTTGTGCCTGTTACCTTTTGTAAGGCACTTGCGGCATCGCCAGCTCCTAAGCGAGATATTTCTTGAGAAGAGATACCATCTTGAATTTTATCTGATTTTTTCTGAAGCATCATAACGGCATTCTCTGTTCTTTGGATCGCCTTGGCTTTCACCACAACGTCCAAATCCAATTCGACTGATTCATCAGAAATAGATACATCAAGGTAGGTGGTCTCATTTGCCTTGATTTCAACTTCAGCGACTCGTTTATCAAGATAACCGATATAACTGATGTGAATAGTGTAAATACCTGGCGTGGCCTTAAACTGGTATTTACCATCAAAGTCAGTAGCAGTACCAATGGCGGTTCCATCGATTAGGACATTGGCTCCAATTAGCGTTTCGCCAGATTTTTCATCAATAATGGTACCACTAATAGTACCCGACTGAGCAAAAGAAGCTACTGCGAACCCCAGGAATAGGAGAGGTAAGAAGAAAAGCTTTTTCATAGTTTGTTTAATTGCACTAGATTAAAAAAGTAGTCCCCGGCCGGAGCCAGGGACTTTATCAATAAAAATATTATTTCGTTACAATAAGTTTGTGAGCCAATTGAACGCCGTCTGCTTGTAGTACTACAATGTAGTAGCCATTTGCGAGGGTAGTTACATCAATTTGTTCACGGTGTTCTCCTGCTATAGTTAGTTGATTATCTAAAACTTGGCCTACCAGTTTACCCCTTAGGTCAAAGACTTGTAAACTCACATTAGCGGTTCTAGGTAATTCAAAATTGATGGTAGCAAAATCGAAGGAAGGATTAGGTACTGGCGCTGAAAGCAAGAAGCCTTCTTCCTCTTTCAATGTTTCCGTACTTGTGTAGACGTCACCTAGGTATCCATATTCGGATAGGGCCGTCCAGTTTCTGATCCATAAGTCAGCAGTTGGATCAAAAGCACCTTTGAATGTAGTGGAGACAAAGTAGTCATCGTCAATTGTTGCCACATTTTGGCCAGCAGGTCCGTTTTCTTGCGGACGAGGATCAAGGCCCATATTAGTCGTACGGCTAACACCTGCTAATAATGGATCTTCAGCGGTATTACCACCTGCCGCTAGCGTACTGATCAAGTCTTTGTCATCAGCTAGTGGGGTATCATCATCAGATAGGGTAGCGAAGTCATTGATATCATTTCCAACACCAAAATCCCACCATATATTATTGGCAAAGGCCAAATCGCCGTTTATTAAGTTATTATAAGAATCGCCATCACCGTCAAGGTCTTCTACCGCTAAGGCAACACCCGGAAATTGGGTGATAATACTGTTCCAATATTGTCCACCCGCTCTATCTCTGAAAAGTAATCCGATATCACCACCATCTCCTTCAGGGAAGGCATCTGCACCAGGACCGATTACGGTCGCATTGGCAATAGTCGGTTTAGAAAATGGATTTTCACCGTCAGGACTTGCTCCATCATGCTCACCCCCACGACCAGAAACATCCGTATCTAAAATGGTAAACCAAAACTGGCCTTTACCTCTCCAAC
>CAJXUM010000291.1 GCA_913060855.1 uncultured Lewinella sp.
TCTACACTATCCTCTTCGTCGGCAGCGTCAGATGTGTATAAGAGACAGCATGATGTCTTCCAAAGGCGAGGAGTATTCATTGGAAGATGGTGGCTTGCGATCAGGTATTTTTAGCCATTTCTTGGTACGAGGCTTGAAAGGGGAAGCGGACAGAGATAAGGATCGAATTATCACCGTAAATGAGCTTTTCAATTTCGTCTATCAAAACGTTAGATCCTATACCGGAAATGTTCAAACGCCTACCCTAACGGGCCGGTTTGATCAATTGATGCCAGTGGCCGTTATTCGGTGATGTAATGCTGACTTTGGGGGATAGGTCGACATTTAATAGGCTCAATTATACGTTTGGAAGTTGAATTGCCTGAATTAAGTAAGATCATTTGCTTATTTATTAAAGAAAATCATATATTTGAGCCTATTAAAGTGTTACATTGTGTTCCCCCCACGATTTACACCGATGTATGTCTTAATAATGGTCTCACCTATTTGAATCATTCTTATTCGTTTTTCGTATATTTAGGGGCGTTCCAACTGTAATACTTTGCAGTCATCTGGCGCTATTGTGGTGATTTTATGCACCTGATAGCTAATGATTTTACTTAACCCACATTTATCTTTACTGGGGAAAACCCCCTCAGCACATAATGTCATCCTGTGTCCCATGAAGAAAACGAATTTACTGCTATTGCTTTGTCTACTTTCATGCGCTGCACTTTCTGCGCAATGTATTTCTGGAAATTGTAAGAATGGAAAAGGAATTTACTTGTTTCCTGGAGGAGCCAAATACATCGGTGATTTTCAACGAGGCGAAATCCAAGGGATAGGTAGTTTTTATTACACCAATGGAGGAACTTATAGAGGAGAATGGTTGCGTGGAAAACAAGAAGGAAAAGGAATAAAGAACCAACCAGATGGTTCTCGAATGGAAGGTATCTGGAAGGGCGGTCGTTTGATTGAGAAAAAAGAAGTAAGAAGTTTTTTTACCGCTAGCAAAGATTTGCAGGCCAGTGGTTGTATAAGCGGTGATTGTTCGACTGGGCATGGTGTTTATATCCATCCTAATGGTTCTGTTTATATCGGCGGTTTTAAAGAAGGAGAAATTAATGGCGTTGGCGTGTGTCATTATCCTGATGGGAGTAAGTACCAAGGTGCTTGGTATCATCGCTATCCTGATGGAAAGGGTACAAAGTGGTATGCTGATGGAACTAGCCGAACAGGCTACTGGAAGCGTGGCCAACCCGTGGATAGCAATGGAAAATATACCCCACTGAAAGGGGATGAATTACGCACAGAAGAATATACGGTCCAATCGGGTTGCCTAAAAGGAAATTGTCAAAGTGGTCGCGGCGTTTTCGCTTATCCGGATGGTAGTCGATATGAAGGCACTTTTGTCTCGAATAAACCCGAAGGGAAAGGCACCTTCTTCTATCCCAATGGAGATAAGTATGTCGGCGCTTTCCGGCAAGGCTATCGACATGGACAGGGAAAGTTGCAGCATACCCAAGGCAAAATCACTTCAGGCTTATGGCGTGAAGGAGAATTCGTCAGTACAGCAGCTAAAGAAAGAGGGAGTCGTTTTGGATGCGTCAAAGGCGATTGTAAAAATGGCTATGGTTCTTATGTTTTTAGAGATGGTGCTAGGTATGAAGGATCTTTTAAAAATGAATTGCCACATGGTCGCGGTGTAGTAAGTTACCAAAATGGAGAACGCTACGAAGGTGAAATGTCCAATGCCGCTTTTAATGGTTTTGGTACCTTATATATGCAAGATGGTGTGCGGGCAAGCGGTTATTGGAAAGACGGAACGTTTATCGGTAATCAATCGCCCTATGATAAGCCTAATCTACGACAATCGCCGGCCTATTTTAGTGACGAAATAAAACCGGATGTCAAAGTGTGGGCAGTGATTGTTGGGGTATCCTCCTATGACCATATGCCAGTTTTGAAATACCCAGATGATGATGCTTACCGTATTTATGCTTTCTTGAAAAGCCCTGAAGGAGGCGCTTTAGATGATGAACAAATAAGAATACTAATCGATGAAGACGCCAGTAAGGTGAATATTACCCAGGCCATGCGAGAAGTGTTTTGGAAGGCAGGACCAAATGACTTGGTCTTCCTGTATTTTTCCGGTCATGGACTGAAAGGAGCATTCCTACCCATCGACTTCGATGGCGCATCCAATAAATTGTACCATGAAGAGGTCAATGCCATCCTAGAAAAGAGCAATGCAAAATTGAAACTTTGCATTGCTGATGCTTGTCACTCTGGCAGTTTATTGGCTATGCGAGATGGTAAATACCCGTCTGCTTTGAATACCTATTATGAGTCATTAGCCCGCAGTGATGCAGGCACGGCCTTGATCATGTCATCTAAATCAGATGAAACCTCCTTGGAATCTAGTGGACTGCGGCAAGGCGTCTTTAGCCATTTCCTGATTCGGGGCTTGAAAGGGGAGGCGGATATCAATAGTAATAAAGTAGTTTCGATCCAGGAACTGTTTGATTTTGTATACAGTCGGGTACGTAGCTATACCGGTAATCGGCAATCACCAGTTATTGAAGGGAATTATGATAAGAAAATGCCAGTTGCGGTCACTAGGTAATTCATCTGCACTTCGATCTTATAAATTGCTTACCATTAATAAAGTCTAATATTTGTCTGAATTAAAAAAATAACTACCTTTGCAGCCGCTTTGGATAAACAGAAAGTGAATAAAAGCTGTTCATCCACATTTTTTTAATTAAAAGTATGTCTGATCCATGAAAAATTATGAAGTTACCTTCATTGTAGACCCAGTGCTGTCGGGGGACGAGATCAAAGCGACAGCTCAGACATATGTCGATCAAATCAAAGGAGAAGGTTTTGAGATCATCCATGTAGATGATATGGGCCTTCGCACTTTGGCTTACCCAATCAACCGTCGTAACTCAGGTGTTTATTTCACCGTTGAGTTTCAAGGACCAAATGGTGAGTTGATCGACAAGTTGGAACTGGCTCTACGTAGAGATGAGCGCATTATGCGCTTCTTATGCATCAAACTGGACAAGTATGGTGTAAAGTACAACGAAGACAAGAGAAAAGGATTAATTGGTAAAGTGAAGAAGAAGCAAGACAAAAAAGGACGCGGTAACAACGCCCCTGCTAAAGGAAAAGGAGGACCTAACTCCGGACCTAGAAGAGGCCCAGCACCTGCTCCGAAACGTCCTGCGACTCCTGCACCTGCTGCGAAAGAGGCACCTGTTGCAAAAGAGGTACCTGCTCCAAAAGCAGCTGTAGCTACTCCAAAAGAAGCACCTGCTGCTAAAACAGCTGTAGCTGAAGAGGAAGAGTAGAATTTCATTACCAAAAAAATCTAAAAAATCATGGCTTCTAGAGACGATATTAAATTTTTGAGTAATCCTAAAATCGGCCAGAAACGTACGAAGTACTGCCGATTCAAAAAATTTGGGATTAAGCATATCGATTATAGAGATGCTGACTTTCTACTTCAATTTGTGAATGGCCAAGGAAAAATTTTGCCTCGCCGTATCACAGGAAACTCTTTGAAGTACCAAAGAAAAGTATCTACGGCAATCAAAAGAGCCCGACATTTGGCTATGTTGCCTTACGTCACTGATATGTTGAAGTAATTGTTGACCCTTTAATTTTCTTGTCATGGATATAATTTTGCTCCAAGATGTTGATAAGGTAGGTGACAAGCACACCATTGCTACTGTTAAGGATGGATACGGTCGCAATTACCTTATTCCTCAAAGGTTGGCGATCATTGCTAATGACACCAACCGCCGCCGCCTCAATGAATTGAAACGCATCGAGGACGCGAAAGAGGCGAAAAAACTTTCCTTCTACCAGGAGATTGCAGATAAGATTGGTTCACAAGTATTGAAAATTGGTGCCAAAGCAGGTACTAGTGGTAAGATATTTGGTAGTGTAACCAATGTTCAGTTGGCTATGGCTCTAAACGAACAGTTTGGAGTTGAGGTTGACCGAAGAAAGATCATTATTTCTGATGAAGTGAAAGAATTAGGAACCTACAAAGCGGTTCTTAGCTTACACAAAGAAGTTCAACCTGAAATTTCATTTGAGGTTGTAGCCGAATAACAACTGTCATTGACAGTATAAAAAAAAGCCGCTAGCTGCTCCTTGCAGTTAACGGCTTTTTTTATGGATGCTATTGTTGGATCAAAAGTCACATAAGTGGCTATTCACCTTCAACCACTTTTCCTTCTCCTTATAATCTGGCATCACATTCTTGACCACCGCCCAAAAACGGGAAGAGTGATTCATTTCGATCATATGTGCCAACTCATGCACAATCACATAATCAATAACGGGATCGGGAGCGAATAAGAGTCGTGTGCTGAGATTGATATTACCAGAGGACGAACAACTGCCCCAATTGGATCGATTATATTTTAATCGGACCGTTTTTACCTGTTTTTGGAAGTTTTGCTCATTGATCAGCGCCACTCTTTCTGTAATACTGGGAAGAAAATCTTGCGCCACTAATCGACTAAGCAGTGTTTTGATACTGGAAGTTAAGGCGATTCCATCTTGTGCATTACTCAGCTTCAGAAAAATTTCTCCCGCTCTGATGCGACCGGTATGTGTTTTCCGTTCAGCTCTTTCTACCACCAATCTATAGTTTCTGGCTCCAACTTGGAGAATATCATCCGTTTCGTAAGATTTAGCTACATACAATTGAGCCAAATCTGCTCGCTTATCTAGTTGCTTCTTAGTCCACGCCAGGAATTGCTCAGTATATTGGACCTTGTCATTAGCGGAAAGGCGCATTGGCATACGGAGTATTGCTCCTTTCTTACTCATTGAATAGCGAACATTAGATCTCCTTTCGAGGTAAATCTTTGCTGGAACATTGATTGCTCCATGCTTAATCACGATTTGTTCTACTGTAGCTTTCATAAAAATGAGATAAAAAACCAATCACCCTTCCACTAATTTATAGAAATAGACTAGTATCGTCTACTATTTATTGCCTAAAGCTTTCATGACATCTACTAAGGTCTGCACACCTTCTTTGGGCATAGCATTATAAATAGAGGCTCTAAAACCACCGACAGAACGATGCCCTTTTACGCCAATACATCCCGCTGCCGCACAATCTGCTAGAAATTTATCCGTCAAGCCTTCATTTCCGGCCGACATTACAAAGGTCACATTCATTAAAGAACGATCTTCTTTCGCTGCCACTCCTTCAAATAAAGGATTCGAATCAATTTCATCATACAGTAATTGTGCTTTTTCCTCATTTCTAGCTGCCATAGCCGCCAATCCACCATTGGCTTTCAACCATCTTAGGGTTAGCATGCTAACATAGATAGGGAAAACAGGAGGCGTATTAAAGGTGGATTTCTTCTCAACGTGTGTGCTGTAATTGAGCATCGTGGGCATAGTACGCTGTATTTTGCTCAATAAGTCTTTTTTGAGAATGACCAAGGTCACACCAGCAGGCCCTAAGTTCTTTTGGGCTCCAGCATAGATAATACCGAAACGAGAAATATCTAATGGACGGCTAAAGATATCTGAAGACATATCACATACTAGTGGCACCTCGGTAGCGGGAAATTCCTTCAACTGCGTACCAAAAATGGTATTATTACTAGTAAGGTGTAAGTAGGCTAGATCTTCAGGAATATCATATCCTTTTGGGACATAGCTGAAGTTCTTATCCTTAGAAGAGGCCAAGACTTCAAGTTGACCATATTCTTTTGCTTCTTTAATGGCTTTGCTAGACCAACTTCCGGTGTCTACATAAGCTGCTTTTAAATCCTTATTCAATAGGTTATGCGCTACGGTGAAGAATTGTGTACTTGCGCCACCGGTTAGAAATAGGACGGCATACCCATCGGTGAGTCCTAATAACTCGCGAACGAGCGCCTCGGCTTCCTCCAGCATGGCGGTACATTCCTTGCTTCTATGCGAAATCTCGAGAATAGAAAGGCCGATGCCTTCAAAATCGACCACAGATTGAGCGGCTTCAGCCATGACACTGGCAGGCAGAATAGCTGGGCCAGCGTAAAAATTGTGCTTTTTCATGTTACTTATCATTTAAGGTATGTCGGGAATGGGCTAGTTCCTTACTAAAGGGATTAATTTATAGGTTGTAATGCGGTCTTATTTTGGCCCTGCAAAAATGTAATTTTTTAGGGATAAAAACAGGCCTGCTATATAATTTGATGGTTAAATCCTTTAAAAATAGGGGTGTAGGTAGGAGAAATAGACGTGTATACTTTAATTGTTATCGAATGTTTCACTTTTTTTGAAAAAAAAGGAAACTTCTCTTGATTATTAAAAAGTACTTATCTATATTTGCATCCGCTTTAAAAGGAAGCGCACCGAAGTAAATTCGGAATTAGATATTTGAAAGCATTGGGAACAAAATTTAACTGAAATTTATTTTAAAATAAATGCTTTAAAATTTTGTAGAATTAAATACCCGATGTATCTTTGCAATCCCTTAGCAGATGAGCAGTAGGGAAACGAAATTTGAAGAAGAAATTCTTGAAGATATTTGATCTCACAAAAGTAGTTACGGAAGGTAATTATTGCGTGTGGATCTGAAAGTTCATTGACACTGAAGCGAGGTAAGGAAAGATTAAGAATTAACAATGCAGACCCCTTGAGAAATTAAGGAAATCGACTACTTATGGTAAAAGATATTTTGAGGCCTTAGGGCCTTGATAAAGAACTATTACTATGGAGAGTTTGATCCTGGCTCAGGATGAACGCTAGCGGGAGGCTTAATACATGCAAGTCGAACGGTAACATTGGAGCTTGCTCCAGATGACGAGTGGCGCACGGGTGAGTAACGCGTACACGACCTACCTTAAAGAGGGGGATAGCCTCGGGAAACTGAGAATAATACCCCATGTGGTTAATTTAACTAAAAAGATTAATTAAAGGCTTCGGCCGCTTTGAGATGGGTGTGCGTACTATTAGATTGTTGGTGAGGTAACGGCTCACCAAGTCGACGATAGTTAGGGGGCGTGAGAGCGTGATCCCCCACACGGGTACTGAGACACGGACCCGACTCCTACGGGAGGCAGCAGTAAGGAATATTGGACAATGGAGGAAACTCTGATCCAGCCATCCCGCGTGCAGGACGAAGGCCCTCTGGGTCGTAAACTGCTTTTATATACCAAGAATAGCAGTCATTTATGATTGTGTGACGGTAGTATATGAATAAGCACCGGCTAACTCCGTGCCAGCAGCCGCGGTAATACGGAGGGTGCAAG
>CAJXUM010000292.1 GCA_913060855.1 uncultured Lewinella sp.
TCGGTCTCGTGGGCTCGGAGATGTGTATAAGAGACAGGTGTGATAGATGCCGCCATTTGGGTAGGCTATGCCTGGGCGGATGAACCGCGTAATCAGGCCGTGGTCATGGCGACCGGGGATGACAAAGAACAAGTGAGCAAGGCAGCTGAAGAACTCGCTAATCACTTCTGGAAAGTCCGAGAAGAGTTTGAATTTGTAGCACCGACAGCCACTCTTGAAGAAAGCCTTGAGATGGCGTTTGCGAGTAAAGAACAGCCATTTATCATCAGTGATATGGGAGATAATCCAACAGCAGGCGGAGCGGGCGATGTCACTTGGACCTTGCAAGAGCTCCTCGCACGCCCGGAATTCCAATCCGAAAAAGGGCCTTCTCTCATTTATGCTTCCATTCCAGGCCCAGAACTAGTAGCCAAGGCCGTGGAGGTCGGCGTGGGAGGAAAAGTGGACGCCCTTGCGGGAGCTGCTATTGATGATCGATTTGCCCCTCCACTCCGCTTGAAGGGTACGATTATGGCGATTGAGCATGGGGATCGGCATGCGGAGACAGAGGTAGTAGTTAAAATAGGCAGTGCTAATGTCATCGTGACTAAAAAACGTAAGCCTTATCATAAGGAAGCGGATTTTACCCGATTAGGACTCAATCCAAAAGAGACTGATATCGTTGTGGTGAAAATTGGCTACCTCGTCCCCGAACTCTATGATATGCGAAAAGGCTGGATCATGGCATTGACCCCGGGAGGAGTAGATCAAGACCTGGAGCGTTTGGGCTATAAAAGGATCAATCGTCCCATGTTTCCATTAGATAAGGACATGAAGGCCCCTGATCTTAGTGCTAAATTAGTGGCTTTATCTCACGAATTAAGGTAAGCAAGTTCTCTAAAACCCAAATCACTATGTCATCACGATTATTGTTAGTGCTACCACTTCTATTCCTCGGCCTAAGCCAGTGTACCCTGCCAGTGGAAGAAGAAGTTCCGCCCAACATCGTCATCATCTATGCGGATGACATGGGCTATGGTGATCTCAACTGCCAAAATCCGCAATCAAAAATCCCGACCCCATCACTCGACCAATTGGCCACCGAAGGAATGCGCTTCACGGATGCGCACAGCTCTTCTGGTATTTGTTCTCCCAGTCGCTTTGCCTTACTCACTGGCACTTATCACTGGCGGAGGCAGCATGGTATTGTCAATTCATTTGGCCCGCCCTTCTTCAAAGACTCCGATATCACACTTCCCCAATTGCTGAAGGAAAAGGGTTATGCAACCGCCTGTATTGGTAAGTGGCATTTGGGTTGGAATTGGACTTTTAAAAACGAACCCTCGGGTGAAGTAATGCAATGGGGGAGAATGCGAAAATTTTATCAACCTGAAGATGTAGATTGGAGTCAGCCTGTAAAAGGGGGGCCGCTAGATCGTGGATTCGATTACTATTTTGGAGATGGCACCATCAATTTCCCGCCTTATGCTTGGGTAGAAAACGAAAACTTTATTGAGCTACCAACTACCGCACTAGATATTAACAATATCGGATATGAAACGAAGGAGGGGCAGTGGGAGTTCCGCCCTGGACCAATGGTAGAGGGATGGAATCCCTATGAAGTTTTACCGACTTTGAGCAAAAAAGCAGTTCAATGGATACAAGAAAAAGAAGCTAATCAACCTTTCTTCCTATACTTCGCACTCCCATCTCCCCATGCTCCAATTATTCCCAATGATGAATTTATTGGAAAATCCGAGGCAGGCGGATATGGCGATTTCATGTTCCAAACCGATTGGGTAGCAGGCCAAGTATTGCAAGCCTTAAAGGATAAAGGATTAGATAAAAACACTATCGTTATTTTCAGTGCTGATAATGGCCCTGAACGTTATGCATTCGAGCGGGCGGAAACCTATCAGCATTTTAGCATGGGGGATTTTCGGGGCTTGAAGCGAGATGTTTGGGAAGGAGGCCATCATGTTCCTTTTATCGTGAAATGGCCAGGCCAGATCGAAGCGGGAAGTGTTTCTGATGAAGTCATTTCACAGGTGGATATCATGGCTACGCTAGCCGCCATTACAAAAACCGATTTACCGGAAAGCGCTGCGCCGGATAGTTATGACTTGACTAGTATTTTAAAAGGGGAAGCATACATTTCTCCCTTGCGAGAAGCAACCGTTCACAATACGTTTAAGGACACCTGGGGATTGAGAAAGGGCAAATGGCTATACCTCAATAATTCTACTGGACAACATTCAAAAATGCCTGACTCATTTAAAGCACTGCGAGGATACGAAGATTTTGAAACGGACGTGCTACTTTTTGATATGGAAAAAGATCCCGGACAACGGACTAATCTATCTCTCCAACACTCGGATAAAATCAAAGAACTGGAGGACTTATTGCAGCAATATCGGCAGGGTAGTGATGATTAGGTGTGCTGGGATAATGGCTAGGGCTAGAACTTAGACTTCAGAAGTCCATTCTAAAATCGACTGAATGAATAAATTTTATACCCTACCTACTGCTGTGCAATGGATAGTAGCTATTATTATGCTCCTCTTCTTGGTCTTTGTGATGGGCTCCTGGAGTGACTTAACCAAACAGAGTAAACTTGGTTTTTTGGTAATATTCTTCGTTGTTCCTCTTTTTCAATTCTTGATCACACCCTTTTTTAAGCTAATCGGAACCTATCATTACCTCTCTCCCATGCTCCTCGTTTTTTCGGCTAGTGATAAGAAATATGATTTGCATAATGGGACATCTTTCGACTACCTGATGGTGATGAGGGGAACACCGCGAGGGACTAAGTGGCGACAAAAAATCTTAGGATACTACATGGAAGGCTTATTAGAGATTATCAGGAGAATAGAAGAGGAACAATTACCAATTACCATAAAAGTACGAGGCAGTTCTTACTTTTTTAGCGACCGAACTGCCGAACGCTTGGGTTTTGAATTGGCGGCAGCGGGTGGCGTTGAAAAATTCAATATCTTTCTCAATTATTTAGACCTGCTCTGGATGTATTCGGTGGCACATGGGAAATTGACCTTTCCCAACCTAAACAACATCAAGACTGCCAAAATTTCAGGAAAAGACTTAGTAGCCAATAAAAACAAGCTAATGAGTTTATATTTATTTTTACAACGGTCTCAAGAAGAGACCGCTGTTACGACCTCCTAGTTCCGAGATGCAAAGTAGATTCATCATCACTAATTTTTCACGCGCATGCTAGTCCAAAATTCATTGAAAATTGCTTTCAGAAATTTATTGAAAAATGGCCGCTTTTCGCTGATCAATATTCTTGGTCTAGCGCTAGGAATGGCGAGTTGTTTTCTGATTCTTTTGTATTGCTGGCATGAATTCAACTATGATACCTTTCACAAGGATGGCGACCGGATTTATAGAATCGAGTATACTATACAAAGGGGAGAAAGCAAGAAAACCGGGCGTATACCGCCCGCTATCGGCCCGGCATTACCGGCTTATTTTCCAGAAATGGAAGCCGTTAGTCGCTTTTATCCTAGGGAATTAAGTGTAGCCTTATCCGAAAGTCAAACACAATTTGAATTGAAGGATGTCTTCTTTGTTGACTCCTCTGCTTTACATGTGTTTCAATTAGATTTTCTGCAGGGTAACCCAGTGCGCGCTTTACACCAACCCAATGCAGTCGTCATTAGTGATAAAACGGCCCTACAATTATTTGGACGTATCGACGTCTTGGGTAAATCCTTACGATTGGCAGGAGAGGATGGGTTTAGCATAACGGGGGTAGTGAAAGCTTGGCCTGACAATTCGCACTTGGCTTTTGATATGCTCTTGCCCTACGAGGCGATGATTGCAGTAGAACCTGTTCATGCTCGAGAGCGAGCGCAATTTTTTATCGAAAATAATTGGAGTGCTACTCATTCATATACCTATGTAAAATTAGCGCCCAATCAGTCGGCAGATCAAGTCGAGGCTCGTTTTGCTAGCTTTATACAGGAAAAAGGAGAAGAAGGCGTGAAGGATATCCAATCTTTTAGCTTATTGCCCATTCAGGATATTCATCTATATGCTGATCGTAGTGGCCCCAAACCGTTGGGTAACTTAAACTATCTGTACCTCTTCCTTTTGATTGGAATGCTAAGTCTGCTCATTGCTTGTATCAATTTCATCAACCTTTCTACCGCCAGTTCGATAACACGCGCCAAGGAAGTCGGGGTACGAAAGGTATTAGGTGCTCCGCGATCAGCCTTAATCAGCCAATTTATCGGCGAATCGATGCTATTGAGTGGGATGGCATTTGTGCTCTCATTGGTTTTCACCGTAACCTTACTTCCCTCCCTCAATAATCTGACCGGAATAAGCATTCCCCCAACAGCCGTTACGGACCCCAGTATATTGGCGATTTTCGTTGGCATCTTTCTATTCACTGGCTTTTTGGCTGGCGTATATCCTGCCTTTTTTGTGAGTCGTTTCAAACCCATTTCTGTCTTCAAAGGAGTACTAGGTCCACAGCAAAAACCTTGGAATAAATGGCTGCGCGATGGACTGATTACCTTACAATTTCTGGCTGCTATTAGCTTTATTGCAGGTACATTAGTGGTGTACTTACAATTACAACATTTACGTAATCAACCCCTTGGCTTCAATGAATCGCTGATCCTAAGTCTACCTTTGAATAGTGGTAATAATCTCAATTCCGTTTTGCGCCCTGGCGATGCCCAGCTTCGCCAACGCATGAATACTTTTGATGAAAAAGCGCTGAACCATGCCAATGTAAAAGCAGTGACACAGTGTTCTCAATTACCTGGCTTGGGTACAGTCGCTCGACACATTTCAACAGATAGTGTTCCTCCTTCCGAAAACCTTACCGCTAGTGTACTTGCTGTGGATTACGATTTCACAGAAACATTTGAGTTGGAATTACTAGCTGGACGCGATTTTGACGCTTCTTTTGGGGTAGATCACCTTAGCTCATTCTTGGTCAATGAGAAAACAATGGCATTGCTAGGATGGGAAAATCCGGCTACTGCGATCGGACAGGCGATGGATTTGGGTGGAAAAGAAGGCCAGGTGATTGGCGTGGTAAAAGACTTCCACATTCAAAGTTTACATTCTGCCATTACTCCTCTTGTTATGGAGGTACGCCCAGGAGGCTTCGGGCACTTTGCGTTACGGATAGAAGCAGGTAATACCCAAGAAATATTGGCCTTTCTGGAAGAACAATGGAAAAGTTCTTTTCCTGAAAAAGTATTTGAATACACTTTTTTAGACGATACTCTAAATGAGGTTTATCAATCCGAGAGAAGGCTAGCCACGATGATTGGCTATGCCGCCTTCCTAGCCATTCTGATTTCCTGCTTTGGGCTATTTGGCTTAGCCGCGTTATTGACCCAGCAGCGTTTCAAAGAAATTGGTATCCGAAAAGTGCTCGGCGCTTCTATGAATCAGATTTTGAAATTGATTGCCAAAGATTTCGTCCAACTGATTGTCGTTGCCTTACTCCTTGCAGCACCATTGACCTGGTACCTATCGAAGGATTGGCTGGCCGAATTTGCTTATCGGATTGAATTCCCTTGGTGGACCACCTTGTTGAGTGGATTGGCGGTCATGCTCATCGCCTTTTTAACCATTAGTGCACAATCCATTCGCGCTGCCCTGTCTAATCCGGTCGATGCTATTAGGAATGAATAATGCCTTCAATGGTCTGGTTTGATGAATGCGTCCGTTGCTACTTTTTTATCTTATCCATCTGGGTAATGGCTGCTTTCGGTATTAAGCCAGGATCATAAGTAGCGTCTTTAGCCACTTGAACCATCGTTATTCGAACCTTTGTGGGAAAGAATTTCTCATGGTCTGTGCGTTTGTGTGCATGCCCTTGCCCACCACTATCGTCTTTGATCACTAAATCCATTTGCTTAATGCCTTCCGTCCAGATAATAGCCTCATTTTCCCAAAAGTCAGTCATAGGTACCTCCTTTTCATATACGCCTGCTTTAGTATAAATATCCGTACCCGTGCAACCATAACCATTTCCCTGCCCTTTGTTGGGAATATAACAAAGCGTCCATTTTGTGGGTGCATCTCCTAGTGGCTTCTCAAGTACTTCTATGCGAATATGTACGGTGCCATTTCGGTAATCTACCGGTGATGTCCAATCTTTGGGACAATTGGCGTTCAATAAATCGTGGGTCACATATACATGCGACTTGCTAGGATGTGAATGATCAGCATCAGCTTTAGTGTATGAAAATTCGGCATCAAACAATACGAATTGATCGACTTCAGAGGCTTGCTGTTGTACTTTACAAGAATGAGAAGCCCATAAAACAGGGAGCAATAAAAGAATGGATAAATTGTATTTCATTTTGCTTTGAATCGATTCAACCTTTTGATATACCAATAAGCTATCAACCAATAGTAACACCTATTGCACTTTCACTTCATCTGCCTGTAAGACGCGCTTAACGCCCTTATCAAAATCATTCAAAGAAGCATAGGCTACAATATTGAGTTGGCTAATCTCCCAAGGGCCACCCTCATCGGCAGTAGGAATGCTTACTCGAAAAGACTTAGTTATGGCTTTGCCATTTACGAGACCAGCCCCTAAACTTTCGCCATCAAAGGGGGTGATAAGTGCACGCATAATGTGGCTATGCTTGAACTCATCGATGACCCCAGCCGAAGACAATTGCTTATCAGTAATATTATTTTCTGTAAACAGAACCGTCAAGCGAACGTCATCGCTGATATCCTGATTAGGGACAACGATTACATCTATATTGACCACTCGATTGATCAACTCCAAGTCACTAGAAATACTTAAGCCTACCTCAGGTGGGCGAGTAATTTCTTGTGCGATAAACCCAGCCCACTGTGTTTTATTGAGTAAGAGATCCGTTTCGTTTTCAAACTGTTCTCGATTGACACTGCCAACGGGTATACCTATCGGAACGCCGATATAATCCAATATTTCTGTCCCTTCAATAGTGCGAAAATCATAGGTAGCCCCAGCTGATGGGCGGGCCTGTGGTGTCGCCAAAAAAGTATGCATCGTAACAATAACCAGGTTTTCGCCATATAGTGCCTGGAGGTTGGCCAGCTCTTGGGCTGCATCTGCGCAGGGCGCACAATTGGCCCCTGAAATTTCTTCCATCAAGACCTTGCGTTCGCCATCGGGCCGGAAAGAAGGAATGGGATTGACAATCTCCTGGCAGCTGTTAAAAGTAAGCCCCACCAATAAGCTGCTGTCTCTTATACACATCTCCGAGCCCACGAGACCG
>CAJXUM010000293.1 GCA_913060855.1 uncultured Lewinella sp.
GAGATCAGCCTCGGTCTCGTGGGCTCGGAGATGTGTATAAGAGACAGAATCAAAATATTGCGGTTCAAACAAGCCAGCGTCAATTGCCCGTTCTTATTGGGAAAGATGCTAATGAAGTATTAAAAATTACGATTATCAAGAAGGATGACGTACCAGCCTCAATCAAAAAAATCAATATTTCTACCCAGGGTACCACCAGTCTTGAAGACCTTGAAAGTGTTAGTGTTTTTTATACAGGTAATGAGGATCAATTTTCCTCAGAGACCATTTTCAATGATGCTAAACAACCGGCTGAGATGCTGGTGTTTGAAGGAGATCAGGCACTTGAGCAAGACACTTCCTACTTCTGGGTATCCTATAAATTAAAAGATAACGCCAATCTATTTAATTCGGTCGATGCTTCTTGCACGTTGATTTTTACGGACTCTGGTAGTATTGCTACAACAGTGGATTCTACATCGGCGGCTATCACCCAGCAACTTGGGATAGCCGTTCGCCAACACATGCAGGATGAAGCACACACCTATCGCATCCCGGGTCTAACGACGACGACAAAAGGTACATTGCTAGCCAGCTATGATGTTCGAAGAGATTTACGTCGTGATTTGCAGGGCAATATCGATATCGGCATCAGCCGCAGTGTAGATGGTGGCCAGAGTTGGGAGCCAATGCGTATAGCCCTGGATATGGGAACTTGGGGAGATCTCCCAGAGAAATTCAACGGCGTAAGTGATGCATGCTTGCTCACAGATATCAATTCAGGTGATATATATGTGGCTGGACTTTGGATGTATGGTGTTCTCGATTCAAATGGCAAGTGGATTGAAGGGTTGACCGAAGATAGCACCGCCTGGATCCATCAATGGCAAGGACGTGGTTCCCAGCCTGGGTACAGTGTAAAGGAAACAAGCCAGTTTCTGATAGCCAAAAGTGAAGACGATGGGGTGACATGGAACGATCCCGTTAATATTACCAGAATGGGCAAACGAGAAGAGTGGTGGTTGTATGCTCCCGGACCGGGGCATGGGATTGTCATGGAAGATGGGACGCTGGTTTTTCCAACACAAGGAAGAGATGAAACCGGAGAACCATTTTCAAATATTACCTACAGTAGTGACCAAGGAAAAACCTGGAAATCTTCAAATAAAGCCTATACCAATACCACTGAGTCAATGGTTGTTCAGTTGGATGACGGAAACTTAATGCTGAATATGAGAGATAATCGAAACAGAAAGAATAAATCTGAAACCAATGGAAGAGCCATCGCAGTGACCAACGATATGGGGGAAACCTGGCAGGAGCATGAGACTTCTCATGGTGCGTTGATCGAGCCTGTTTGTATGGCCAGCCTTCATAAACATGTATACCAGGAAGGAGGAGAAAAAAAGAGCGTTCTGTTTTTCTCCAACCCCAATTCGAAAGATGGACGCCATCACATGACCATCAAGGTAAGTTTTGACAATGGTGAAACCTGGCCGGAAGAAAACTGGCTGTTGCTCGATGAAGACAGGCTTAGAGGGGGCTATTCCTGCATTACATCTGTTGATGAACAAACTATTGGTATAATCTACGAAAGCAGCCAGGCGGATATGACCTTTCAAAAGATACCTTTAAAGAGGCTTATTGGTGGTTAAGATATGAAGCTAAACAGAAAACTAAAAAATGTTAGCATACAATGATTCTCTTAATGTAGTCTATTTATAATGAAACAATATTTTAATATTTCATTGATCATACTGATACTAATCGGTTGTGCGAAAGTTTCTAAAGAAAAGACCGAAACTGACATCACTCCCAACATAATTCTGATTATGGTGGATGACATGGGGTTTTCTGATTTGGGGTGCTATGGCGGGGAAATAGAAACACCTAATATAGATGGTCTGGCAACAAATGGGATTAGGTTCAGTCAGTTTTACAATGGATCCAGATGCTGTCCAACCAGGGCAAGTCTTCTTACCGGGTTGTATGCTCATCAGGCTGGTGTTGGCCATATGGCAGACAAGGATTATGGATACCCTGGGTATGCCGGGGATCTCAGTGTAAATGCCGTGACCATTGCTGAGGCGCTTAAATCATCAGGTTACATGACTGCTATGGCCGGAAAATGGCATGTTACAAAGCACACGAAAGAAGGACAACCAGATTACAATCACCCTTCCAAAAGAGGATTTGATCACTTCTATGGTACAATTCCTGGTCATGGTAGTTTGTGGAATCCTTTTGGACTAAAAGATGGGGATGAATTCATACAACCAGAAGGAGACTATTATTATACCGAAGCAATTACGGATCATGCTGTAGAGTATATTCAGGAGGCCAATAAAGAAAAGAATCCATTTTTTTTGTATGTGTCTTATACTGCCCCTCATTATCCGTTACACGCCAGGCAGAAAGTGATAGATAAGTATAAAGGACGTTTTTCCGATGGCTGGGACAAAATCAGGGAGAACAGGTTTCAGCGATTGATCAATCTGGGAATTATAGATTCTCTTTCTCAACTTCC
The DNA here is from genome assembly GCA_913060855.1 of uncultured Lewinella sp. Classification (GTDB taxonomy): domain Bacteria; phylum Bacteroidota; class Bacteroidia; order Chitinophagales; family Saprospiraceae; genus DT-111. The sequence goes on from CAJXUM010000293.1 coordinate 2,507, forward strand.
TCCCCGAGACGAACAAAGTATTCCGTGGGAAGACGAACCAGAAAAGGAATGGCAACAGAACCGAATGGAAACATTCGCAGCAATGGTGGATCACGTGGATCAGGGAGTTGGGGACATCTTAAATGAACTAAAGCAATTAGGTCAACTGGATAATACATTGATCATGTTTTTGTCCGATAATGGAGGATCTGCCGAGGGGCATAGGGATGGCTTGATTGAAAGATGGGGCAAACCCTGGGCCAGCAGTCTGATTCCCGAATACACCAGGGGTGGCAAGAAAGTAAGAGCCGGAGATTTCCCTGATTTAAACCTTGGGCCTGACAGTACATATGGAAGCTATGGGGTAAGATGGGCCAATGTATCAAATGCACCGTTCAGATTGCACAAGAGTTGGCTGCATGAAGGGGGAATCGCTACACCTTTTATTGTCTTTTGGCCGGCAGGTTTAAAGGAAAAAAATACCATTCGACATGAACTGGTACACATCATTGACATCATGCCAACATGCCTTAAAATATCCGGCACAACATATCCAGAATCATATAAAGGTAAAGAGATCATCAAAGCACAAGGAAAGAATATATTCGATGTGCTTGAAAATCCTACAAATGAGGAACGGACATTATTTTGGGAGCATGAGGGTAACAGGGCAATACGCAAAGGAAAGTGGAAATTGGTCTCTGAATATCCTGGCACCTGGAGTACAGTGCGGGCTTATGAAAAAATGGGAGAATGGGAGTTGTATAATATGGAAATTGACCGAACTGAAATGCATGACCTTTCTGGTCAATATCCGGAGTTGGTAGAAGTACTATCAAAGGAATGGCAGCAATGGGCAGATCGGTCTATGGTGTTGCCATGGGAAAAAGTGCTGACCGGAGATTATTGAAATAAAAAATTATCAAACTATTGTAATTAACCATAATGAGGTATTTATTAATAGTATTTGCGGGCATTTGTTGCCTCTATGGATGTAGGACAGTCAGTAAGGAACAAATTAGTTCGGCCAAAAAGCCCAACGTTCTCTTTATAGCAGTTGACGACATGAATGACTGGGTTGGTTTTTTAGATGGGTATCCCAATGTGAAAACACCCAATTTCGATAAACTTGCCTCCATGGGGGTGTCATTTTCTAATGCACATACTCCATCACCTCTATGTGGTCCGAGCAGGGCTTCTATTCTGAGCGGTAAATACCCTCATAAAACAGGAATCTATGGTAACGGCCAATGGTGGCGGCCCAATTACCCGGATATGGTTACCATTCCCATGCATTTTAAAAATAATGGTTACCATGTCGCAGGAGCCGGAAAGATATTTCACCATACTGCTGGTTTTAACCCGCCTGACCAATGGCATGAATTCAGAAGAATGGACTATGACGATCCGTGGGATAGGGAATCCAGACAAAACTACCCTTGGACGGAAGTTGCACAAAAACCAGATTGGCATCCGTTGCATGGTTTACCATTTTCCCATGAATTTGATTGGGGCGTTATCCCAGGCAAAAAGGAAGAAGATTACGGAGATTCTAAAACCATTAAATGGTGTTCAGAATTTCTGGAAAACTACGATGATAGCAAGCCCTTCTTTCTGGCCGCAGGATTGTTTCACCCACATATGCCATGGTATGTTCCCCAGAAATATTTGGGTATGTACCCGATAGATGAAATCGTGCTTCCGGAAGTTTTGGAAACTGATTTAGATGACATTCCAGAGGTAGGGCAAAAGTTTGCAGCGGCTCACAGAAATCATTTGAATATTATTCGGAAAGCCGATAAAATGAAGGAGGCAATTCAGGCTTATTTGGCTTCCATTTCTTATGCAGATGCTCAAATTGGGAAACTAATTAATACCCTGGAAGAGTCTGGGAAAGCCAAAAATACGATTATCGTATTGTGGTCTGATCATGGTTGGCATTTGGGGGAAAAGGATCACTTTTACAAGGGGACACTATGGGAAAGGTCTACCAGGGTGCCGTTTGTTATTGCTACTCCCGATATGAAAAATGCTGCGAAAACATGTTCTTCGCCTGTCAGTTTGGTATCTATTTTCAAAACGCTAAATGAGCTTTGTGATTTACCTGAATTACAGGAGTTGGACGGAAGCAGTTTGGTACCTCTTTTAGCAGATACAAAAACCAAGATCCCGGCTTTGATCTGTTACCAAAAAGGAAACTTTGCCTTGCAAGATGAGAGATTTCACTACATCCAATACCACGATGGAACCGAAGAGTTATATGATCATTCCACTGATAAAAATGAATGGTACAATATTGCAAATTCTGGGAACAAAGACCTACTTAATAAATTTAGAAATCATATTCCAAAAGACATTTCAGATGATATTCCTGGTAAATCGGATTTTGAGTTCGATTATCAAATGTATTCCTGGACCAGAAAGAGTAATTAATTCAAGTTGCGATACTTGCGGATATAATAACATGAAGTTTACAAGCTGGGTGGGTGACGGACATGTAGTTGCTCTTAAAATGATTAACAGCGGTGATAATGGCAGTACACAACATAGCAGTGATCGTTGTGATCAGGAATCGGTATTATTGAAATGGCTTTTTAAACAGAAACTGCCTCATTAAAATCGGAACATTAATGTTAATATTTGAATCATGATACATAGAATATTTTTCGTATTTGCACTTCTTATTCCATTCATAAATTCCTATTCCCAATACGGTGTGGACAATAGCACCAGACCTAATGTTATCGTTATCATGACAGATGACCAGGGTTATCCTGAACTATCTATTCATGGGAATCCAATCCTAAAAACACCCAATTTAGACAGGTTTGCTGAAAGCAGTGTCCGTTTTGGTGATTTTCATGCCGCTCCCATGTGTGCTCCAACACGTGGTCAGCTAATGACCGGGATGGATGCTGCAGCAAACGGATTGGTAAATGTGAGTAGTGGACGTGCTTTTTTAAAGCCAGAACTGCCTACGATGGGAAACATTTTTATGGCAAATGGTTACCGTACCGGAGTGTTTGGCAAATGGCACCTTGGTGCAAACTATCCTTATCGTCCACAGGATAGGGGTTTTGAAGAATCGGTTTGGTTTTCATCATCGCACATTGGTTCTGTTTCCGACTATTGGGGCAACGACTATTTCGATGATACCTATTGGCACAATGGCACACGTGAAAAGTATAATGGTTATTGCACTGATGTTTTTTTTGGGGAAGCCAAAAATTTTATAGAAAATTCTATCGAAGACGGAAAGCCATTTCTTGCTTATATTCCTACAAATACTCCTCACGGACCCTTGATTGCTAAAGAAGAAGATATAAAAGCATTGGAAGAGTTGTATGATAAATCAACATTTACAAAGAAAAGTGAGAAGCTAAAATCATCTCTTGTTAAATATTTGGCAATGATTCGGAACATTGATACCAATGTGGGTAGTTTAATGAATTTTCTGGAAGAAAAAGGAGTGAAGGAAAATACCATTGTTGTATTCCTTACAGACAATGGAAGTACACAGGGAACTAAGTATTTTAATGCCGGCATGCGGGGAATGAAAACTGAACTTTGGGATGGTGGGCACAGAATACCTTGTTTTATTAACTGGCCGGAAGGAGATTTTAAAAATATTGGTACTGAAGTTTCAGGACTGGCACAGGTTCAGGATATTCTTCCAACGCTTGTTGACCTTTGCGACTTAAAGAAACCTACTCCAATACCCTTCGATGGAATGAGTTTAGCCCCTGTATTACGAGGTGAAGAACAAATTTCTGAAGACCGAATGCTAATCATAAATTATAGTCGAATGCCAAATTTTATCAACTATCCTGCACCTCATGGCCAGACTATTGTAAAAAAAGAAGGTGCTGCTGTGCTTTGGAAAGGCTGGCGTTTGCTGGAGTGCCGCGAACTTTACAATTTGGAAACTGACCCGCTTCAAGAAAATAATGTTTTCGACCAAAATCTTGAGGTGGTAAAAGAAATGGAAACACAGCTTGATATTTGGTGGGACCGGGTAAAAGAAGATGTAAATGAGCCGCAAAAGATTATCATCGGTGCCGAAAACGAAAATCCAAGTTTTTTAACGGCTTGCGATTGGCTGGATGTATTTATCGATCAACAGCCTCAGATTAGCCGGGGAGAGCGAAAAAACTCTTACTGGTGTTTGGATGTGGCACAAGAAGGAGATTATGAAATTGAACTTCGTCGTTGGCCTAAAGAGACTGATTCGCCAATTGCGGGTTTATGTACAATGATAGATAGAAATGGAAATATTGGAGGAACAGCTTTACCCATAGTTTCTGCTAGTATCTACATAGGAGGGATGGAACTACGCTCTATTTCAGAGAAAACTCCATATGGTTTCGAGGGCTTAACAAAAGAAGTGACTCCTGATGATAAGGCGATTACATTTGAGGTACACCTTAAACCGGGCCCCATTTATTTGCACACTTTTTTTAAGATTAAAGGTCAAGGAACTATTGGTGCTTATTATGCTTATGTAAAACGGAAATAGAGAGAAATCAAAAATAGAGTTGATTTTTTTCGCAGACGACCACTTGAAGAATTTTACGATATACACAAAGACCCCGATTGTTTAAGTAACCTGATTTCAGATCCAAAATATACCGGTGAAATTCAGCGAATGAGTAGTGAATTAAAAAAGTGGATGAAGGAATACAAGGACCCGCTTTATATCTGTCTCTTATACACATCTGACGCTGCCGACGAAGAGGATAGTGTAG
>CAJXUM010000294.1 GCA_913060855.1 uncultured Lewinella sp.
TCTACACTATCCTCTTCGTCGGCAGCGTCAGATGTGTATAAGAGACAGGTCAATATTTCGTACGAGTAGATAGCCAAGATGGCTGTATACAAACAGATTCCTTTTGGGTCATCCAATCAGAGGATTATTTAGCCTCCAATTTTCTACTTCCCTCAGCGGGCTTAGTTCATACCTCAATTTTTGCCGTCGAAGTGTCTTGGCCAATACCGGAGAGCGTTCGTTGGGTTTACGATGAAAGTCGGGTAAATCACCTTTCCTCCTACCTCAATCAAGAAGAGTTTGCTTTTACCGAAGAAGGGGTTTTTACGATTGGGATGGAAGCCCAACTAGGGAGCTGTCAACAGTATATCGAAAAAACGATAGCGATCTACAGTGACCCCGATAGCATACCTAATACTACTGATCCAAATGGTTTCAACGAGATTCTAGATTTCAGCCTATTTCCCAATCCAAATGATGGACAATTTGAATTATTGGTCGAAATGGAAGCGTCGGGGCCAGCCCAAGTACGAATTTATCGAGATACAGGACTACTCATGGAGAGTAGAAACCTAAGCGGTTGGGCCAGTTATCGAGAGGCTTTTCAGCTGGCAGATGCCCCCAGTGGTAACTATATCGCTGTTTTGCAGACGGCCTCCGAATACCGCACCCTTAACTTTATTATTCAAAGATAAACGCGCCATGACACATCCACTTAAATTAAGAATACTGGGACTCCTCTGCCTTTGTCTCTTCTCAAAACTATTGAAAAGTCAAGACGTAGAGAGTACCTACCAACAAATCAAAGAAAAAATAGCAGGGCCAGTCCTGCAAGTTAAAGGAGGGATAAATGCCTCTTTATTAGGCGCCTACACGAATAGCTCAGTGAGACGTGCCGATCCCTTCGCCTGGCGATTAAACGGACAGCTTCAATTTGATTTCTTTGGCATAAAAATGCCGGTTTCACTCCTCATGTCCTCTAGAAGTACAGTCTTTAACTATCAACTACCCGCTTACACCTTTGTGGGGCTGCGGCCGAGCTATCGTTGGGCGACTCTACATCTTGGCAATAGCAATATGTCATTTTCTCCCTATACCCTCTCTGGACATAGTTTCCAAGGAGTGGGGGTGGAACTGAAGCCAGGAATTTGGCGCGTGAGGGCCATGCGGGGGCAATTGAGGCGAGCAGGGGTGAGAGAATTAGGGCAATTACAAGCCATCGATCCTACTTTTAGAAGGACGGCTTGGGGAATTAAGGCTGGTGTTGACACCGGCAAGGAACACCTAGATTTAACGGTCTTCAAAGCAGGCGATCAATTTGATCTTTCCGCTTTGGACAGTGTATCCGTCCGTCCCAAGGAGAACCTGGTTTTGGGGCTCGGCGGTCGGAAAAGTATCAGCCCCAATCTATTTGTGGCTATTGATTATGCGGTTAGTTTCTTGACTAGAGATAGTAATAGTCCGGATCGAATTGATCCGCCATCCTCCATGCTTACCTTAGGTTTATTAGATTTTAAAAACAGTACAGCTAGGCACAAGGCACTCAAAACCAGTTTTGGTGTAAAGACGAATTTTGGAAGTATTGAATTCCATCACGAGTGGGTAGACCCTGGCTATCGTTCATTAGGTACCCTCTTCTTCAATGATGACCTGGAAAACATCACAGCTAGCTCTACTTTCTCTATGCTGAATAAAACATTAAATGTACATGCCAATTTAGGGATTCAGCGGAACAATTTATCTGGCTTTGAATCTAATGTTAATCGCAGGTTTATTGGTACGCTTAATGCCACCTACAGCGGAATCAAAGCGGTAACACTTAACCTCAATTATTCGAATTTCAGTTCTACCAATAGACTGAGATCGCTAAGTGATCCGCTTGACCTTTTGGATTCAATCAAGCTAGTCTTGGTCAATCAACAACTCAATGTAGCAGCTAATTACAGTTTGGGAGCAGATAAAACATCAATGCTAAATGCCCAATTTTCGGTACAAAAAGGAAATGCTATCCAAAATGATGAAGTACAGCGTAATCAGCAAAATCAATACTATTTAGGGCAACTTTCTCATACCTATCTATTCCATAATCGAGGGATGAGTCTTAGTTCCAGTTTGATGCTCAACATTTATGAAAATCAGCAGTTCCGGAATACGAGTATTGCACCTACGTTGTCCTTTGTATTTCCCTTATGGAAAAACCAGCTCAAATGGACGACTATCTTCTCCTATCTGTACCAAAGAACAAACCCAGCACAAGGTAGCAGGATCTTAAACTGGCAAAATCAATTGAGTTTCTCTTGGGATAAAAAGCACCGACTACTATTACAGATGGGATTGATACAGCGAGATGGGAAAGAAAGTCAATCCCCTTCTTCTTTCTTTGAAAGCAGAGGGAGATTGACTTATGCGTGGCGTTTTTAGTAGGCAGCTATTAGGTTTCAAAGTCTATTTTCCATGGCTTTGTTGCCCTTGCTGGGTCGTGATTTTTATAACGCCATTCTTACCTTGTTCACCGAAGGAATTGGTCTCAGCATAGCTTTTCAATACCTTGATCGCAACAATATCTTGTACATTGACTACCCGGCTGGCTTGGTTATAAGAATTGCCTACGATAGTCCCATCTACGAGAAACAAAGGTTCTACATCCGTCAGCACAGTGGTTTGCCGTTGTACGGGGCCGCCCGTGGGGCTCGCAGTGAAGGTCTCTGATGTACTGGATTTTGAGGTATTTACACCTCGAATCGCCACTTTTGTATTATGAGCGGAGCCCACGATCTGAACACCGCTTTGTAGCCGAAGCGCATCCGCTAAGGAAGACATAGCTCCGTAGTTGATTTGACGGCCATTTTTGCTAGCATATTGGCTACTACCACAGGAGGAGAAGACGAAAGCACAAATAGCCAATAAGGTAAGTAGTCGAAATCTCATAACATTGGATTTTAACATAATGGAGAAAAGCTAGTGCCCGATTTCATCAATCAGGCACTAGTGAAAGTTAGGTTTTATTCCTAACCAAATGCTAATAAAACGCTCTTGATAGAGAGGGAAACTTACTCCCCCACCCTTTTGTATTTAAAACTGAGAATTGGGAGGCAACTTAGCTTCCCAGTTGTGGCCAGTCTTTTCCGTCTTGACGGGTCAGCACTACTGTACCGCCATCGTCAAAAGTATTCGTCCATTCCAAAGTCAAATTCGGTCCATCTACCGAGATCACCTTGTAGGTATAAGCATCACCGTACTGATCCGCTCCTGATACAGAAAGCAAATCACAAGAGTCATTGATCGTCAAGCCCGCTGCAGGCGTATCCCCATAGCAATCACCAAATTGCCCAAAGGAAGCATCTGTTGTGGTGTACATCCCAGCGCCAGATTCTGCCCAAGTGACAGTCCCTGCCAATGAAGATGAACCACAGCCTGTCCCGTTAGCTACCATATTAGTTTGCACATAATCGAAGGTACCCGCCAAATCGGATGGACAAACCAAAGAAATACTGAATTGCATGGCTTGTCTTTGTCCAGGGTTATTAAGGTCACCTGTGAAATCATCAAAGGTGAATATGGTACCATCCTCCCGCGTCACGGCTGCATTGAAATCTAGACGGCCTTTAAGATCCGCCAAGTTGATACCGGCTGCCTTAGCTACAGCCTCCGCGTCAAACGACAATGTACTCGGAAGCGTAGTAATGTTGGCAATCGTAAAAGGACCAGCAACTCCTTGTGTGCTAACTAAATCGAAGGTCAAATCGTAAGCCTTGACATTATTAGAAGGAGCCATGATAGAGGCTGTAAAACTAGGGTTACTCTCCACTGTCAAATCCATTACGAAATTGATACTTTCAACTTCCGAATCAAAGCGAACAAAGCCGCCCTTTGGCACCGACTCATGCGGAGGAACAAAATCGCTTTCACAAGCGAAGAAGACTAGTGACAAGGCCGCAACAGCCAATAATGATTGTATTCTTTTCATGTTTAATATGCTTTTGAAATAAGTCGTTTCAGCTGATCATTGACTAGAAAAAGAGTAGCCGTTCCTTCTCACTTCTCCTACGCGCCAAACCAGCGTCCCTCCTCTAGAAAATGATTCACTAAAACGCTTGTTGTCATCAAATAATAGGTTCTCCTTGGAACAAAACAGCGCTCTATTTTACGAAGTCTGCTGGATTAGTATCCCAGAACACCTGTGCGCCTACCGTCCCCTTACTATCAATATTCGCATTGCGATTGATACTGTTACTAGGATAAGCAAAAGACCGAATGAAAGAACCGGGTTGACCCGATAAATGAGGCTGTATTCCAGCAGGTTTACCCGTTCTCCGGTAAGCATTGTAAGCTTCTACTCCATTACCAAATAGAGAAATGTAGTATTCCTTAATAATTACATCTAGGCGTTCATCATCCGTCGTTGCCGCCGTATAGCGATCCATCACTTCCGTGACGTAGTCCGCCAAATCCGTCTCCGTCGCACCTAAATCTGCATCTACTACATTGGGTCCAAAATTGACCACTTTCGCCAAAGCTTCCTCTACTGCTTGCTGCAATAAATCAGCAGGATCACCTGCTGTTCCCAGTATAAGTGCAGATTCAGCTAGCATAAATTTGACCCAACTAGATTGCATTAAGGGATGGATCCCTGCACCTTGTAATCCGTCTGCGAATGTCGCTAGTTTACCGTCATCTGCATCGAATTTACCTCCTACAGGATATAGTCCAAATACAGTCCGTAACTGGTTGTCGGGCGGGATACCATCTTGGTCTCCATTGTCTCTTCCCCAGTAACCATCTCCAGCATTACAGAAGATTGTTGTTTCTCCATAATGCGCAGGTTTGGTTTCTACGATACAAGGCAATTCATTGACATCCGTAGAGATATCTAGCGTCTGGCGATAGAAATAATAGCGCGTTCTAGGGTCGGCATTACTTTTATCTCTCAGCAGCAAATCCATGAAGTAATTGGACATATAGTCCGCAGCTCCACCATAGTTATCACTAAAGTACGGGTGTCGACTATCCGGTACAGTAGTCGTATTGGTCGAAAATGGGAATTCCCAGTCTCCGCTTGCCTCTTCTATCAACTGATCAGCCGTAATCAAAGCATCAATCTTAGAAGCGGCACTGCCATCTACTAAGCGAGTGGTAATCGCCAATTTCAATTTCAAGGAATTAGCCAAGGCAATCCACTTATCCGTATCTCCTTTATAAAAGAGATCATTGGCAGGTGTACCAAGGGACTCCTTGCCGAAATCGACAATAGCTTGATCCAATAGGGTTTCAGCAGCCGCAAAAACACTGGCACCATCATCCACCGTAGGGGTGAAGTTTTCGCCATCCAAGGCCGTATTCATCGGTACATCGCCAAAGAAATCAACCAAAGTAACTAAAGTATAGGCCTCAATCGTACGTGCAATTCCAGCATGCACAAATAGACTTTTCTCCTCGGCCAAACCAATCAAAGTTTTGGCATCACTCAAAACCCCCACGTAGGCCTGCTCCCACATATCATCAAAATCCTGGGGTTGATAGGCGGTTTCATAGGTTCCTGAGCGGGGCTCCATGGCCGCTAATCGCGTTACTTCCATGGTGTAATCTGCCACTTCAAAAAAGAACTCATTCAAGCCCCATTCTATACTATTTAATAGGAAATCCGTGTTCGCAGCTTCTGGCGATAGGTTATTGGGATCTACCTGCAATTCTAGGTCACAAGAATTGACTAGAAACAGACACCCAACTATTGAAAACAGCTTTATGATTTTCTTCATTTTATTTCTTTTATATAGATTAAAACTAGTGCACATCGACTTCACCATTCACTTAGAATCTCAATCTCACACTAGCACCATAACGACGAACACTTGGTCCATTCAAAAATTCAAACCCTAATCCATTACCATCTGCTCCAAAGCCTAATGCATCGGTATCTACATTGGTGTGCTCAGGAAGATTGATGGCATCATACCATAAATTCTGACCACTCAAGGAAATTGAAATCTCACCAAAAGGTGTGTTTTCTAGCAGTGATTTAGGTAGGGAATAAGAAAGCGTAACGTCTCTTATACGAATGGTAGTCGCATCAAACACACTCGTTTCATCTGGACCGAAACCGAAGTTATCAAAGTACAAATTGGTGGCAGTGATCATTTTCTTGTTAGGCGTACCATCTGCCATTACACCGTCCAAAACAAAAGACTGGGTGCGATCAAAATCTGTGTCTTGTGACAAACCTCTCGCCAACAAGGCTTCGGCTGTTCCAGAGAAAATATCACCTCCATGGCGGTATTCCAATTGAGCAGAAAGACTCACGCCTTTATAAGTCAAAGTACTCGTGATAGAAGAAGTGAAATCGGGATGTGGATTACCAATAATTTGGATTTCATCATCCTGTGTATAATAGCCATCGTTATCAATCACCGCACGACCTTGTTCATCTCTTAGAATAGCTGTTCCCTTCATGATACCGTACACCTCACCTTCGGTGGCAAAGTTTCCTTGGTTGGAAAAACCAGCAATCCGAACTTCATCCAGATCTTGTCCCAACTCAATGACCTTACTGGTGTAAGCGTAGAAGTTGGTGTAAAGATTCCAGTTGATGTTCTTGCCTTGTACCGGTGTGATATCCAGGCCTAATTCAATACCTTGGTTTTGGATTTCACCGATATTGATAGTCGTCAATGTAAAGCCAGTAGAAGGATCTAGTGGCGCATTAGTAATCAGGTCTTTCGTATTTCTTTGATACAGGGTGAGGTCAATGCCCACTCGACTCTTAAACAATTGGGCCTCTATTCCGAATTCGTATTCGGTATGAAGCTCAGGTCTAAGGTTTGGATTACCCAGTGTGGCTCCGGCCCCATTATCTTCAAAATAAGTGCCATTACTATTGGTCGTGACGACTGTTCCAGCTCGATCAACAAACTGTCTGGCATTGGAAGACAAAGTACTTCTTGTGCTGTAAGGATTCGGAAATCCAGCTGAAGTACCAAATCCCATTCTGAGTTTCAAGAAATTCAATACATCACTGCTACCCATCAATTCAGTCGGGATAAAAGACAAACTGGCACTAGGGTAGAAAAGATTATTATTGATTTTTTCTACGGTTGAAGACCAGTCATTCCTGCCAGAGAGATTGAGGTATAAGTAGTTATTATAATCAAAGGTGATAGAAGCATACCCGGCCACCAATCGTTCCAATTGCTTGTTTTGAATATCTAAACCCTGTCTCTTATACACATCTCCGAGCCCACGAGACCGAGGC
>CAJXUM010000295.1 GCA_913060855.1 uncultured Lewinella sp.
TCTACACTATCCTCTTCGTCGGCAGCGTCAGATGTGTATAAGAGACAGGTGCTATCATTGACCAATGCTCCCCTTATACCTTTCCCTTGTGTCGCTCCCAATAATTTTGTTCTTCTACTTCCTCTAGGAGCGTGAGGTAATTGATATAGCGTAATTCACTAATGATTCCCTCCTCAATGGCCTCCTTTACAGCACAGCCTGGTTCATCGCGATGCAAACAATTACCCCCAAAGCGGCAAGCTGGTGAGGTTTTGAAAAATTCTCGAAAGTTGTGGGCTACGTCTAGGAGTTCTAGATGGTTAAATCCGAGTGTTTTAATACCTGGAGTGTCAATTATATTTCCACCAAATACTAAGGTGAACATTTCTGCAAAGGTAGTGGTGTGTTGCCCTTTTCCGGTATGGCCGGACAGGTCCTGTGTTCGTAAGGTAAGATTGGGCTGGATATTGTTGACTAAAGTGGATTTGCCGACACCTGATTGGCCAGCGATCAGCGTGGTCTTATCCTTGAGAACAGCCTTGAGTTCTTCGATGCCTTCACCGGTAATAGCCGAAACCAGCAATACTTTATAGCCAATATCATTATAGATGGCCTTAAGACCACCATAAATGGCTCGATCATTTTCCTCGTCATAGAGGTCAGCCTTGTTAAATACAATGATGGTAGGAATTTCGTAAGGCTCCGTCATTAATAAAAATCGGTCGATGAAGCCTTGCTTGAGATTGGGTTGTTTGATGGTCATGATCACAATGGCCTGATCAACATTACTGGCCAGCAAATGCATTTCGTGCTTCTTCCTGGGCGATTGCCTGATCACAAAGTTTTCCCGGGGGAAGATTGATTTGATCAAGCCCGTATTTTCCTCATTGTCTTCTATTTCTATAGCGACCTGATCTCCAACTGCTACTGGATTAGTGATTTTTTTACCCTTCAATCTAAACTTACCTATGATCCTACTCTTGTAAGTTGTGCCGTCTTCAGCTTTCACATCATACCAGCTTCCCGTCGATTTCGTTACTGTTCCTTTCAGCATACTTAATTTCACTACTTTTTCTTACGAATAAACACTAGTCGGTTATCTTAACGTTAGATTGTCTAAAGTCGTTCCCCTTTTACTTCCTTCCCTTCAAGGGGTGAGTTATTCACCCCTTGAGCGGAAGGGGAAAGGGAAAGGGAACGCACTGCCGCCACCATCTCTAGTAATAGCTCGGGCGACTCTTCCAGTGCATTGCCTACGACTATCGCATCGGCTCCGGCCTGCACAGCTTGCAAAGCTTGCTTGGGTGTCCTGATGCCACCACCTACGATCAAAGGCACCTGTATCGTCTGACTGACAGTGCTAATCATGGTGGGAGAAATCGCATGCTTAGCCCCGCTTCCGGCATCCATGTATATCAATCTTAGCCCCATTAGTTGTCCTGCCATAGCAGTACACAAGGCAATATCTTTCTTATTAGCAGGGATAGGTGTCGTATTACTGATATATGAAACAGAGGTCGGCACGCCACCATCTATTAGCATATAACCCGTTGGCATAACTTCCAAGTCACTTTGCCATAAGAAGGGTGCTGCTATGACGTGTTGGCCAATTAGCAATTCTGGGTTTCTGCCCGAGATAAGTGACAGCAAAAGAATACCATCCGCTTCATTACTCAGCTGGAAGGCATTACCAGGAAACAAGACTACCGGGACCGGACTTTGTAGTTTGATTCTTCTGATGTAATGATCCAAGTCATTATTCATCAAAAGACTGCTACCTACTAAGATCAGATCCACTCCCGCTTTTGCGGCTAGGAGCAGGGTCCGTTCTAGTTGCCCAATGCTAGTCTTATCTGGGTCTATCAAAAGGATGAAAAGTTTTTCTCCTTTGGTTTTAGCATTAACAATTTTAGGGTATATCATACCTGTTGGTTGTGAAATTCATGACCTACGGGTAGATGTCATTGGGCAAATATAGACAAATAATAGCGAGTAATAGAGAACTTGAGAGGACCGGTAATTATAGCTGCACGCAGCACTCCCATTTTCTATTTCTACTACTGAAGTGGTATATTGTCTCGACTCCATCTACGCCAATCGGCCAAAAAATAATCTAATAAGACAGGTTTGTCCAAAGTGCTTGTATCCACGCTTTCGGTAGGAAGGAGATCTTTCTCCAGTTGAAAGAGCGAACTTGCCGTTGCTGGATCTAAAAATTGAGTTTCAACTTCCAGGTTCCAGTTTTCCGTATCAATCGGATAAGAGTTGGCCAAAATAAAGCCCCAGTCACCAAAAGAGGGGACATAGGCATGATAAGGATAAACATATTGAAATCCAGCTGCCTGTATGTTAGCTGCAATACACCAATAGGCCATTCGAGTATGGAAAGGGCTACTGGCTTGCGTGACAAACGTGCCGCTGGGTGATAATCTTTTTTTGACCAGTTTGAAAAAGTCCCGACTGTACAATCTAGCTAGCGCCTCATTTGAAGGATCTGGTAGGTCGGCTATAATGACGTCGTAAATTTCGGGGTATTGTTGCAGAAAAACAAAAGCATCTTCAGGAATACTCAAAACTTTTGGATTATCTAGGCTTCCTTTGTTTAATTCTCTGATCCTAACTTGGGTTTTTCCGAGCTCAAAAACTGCTGGATCAATATCCACAATCGTCACTTTTTCCACTTCGGAATACTTCAAAACCTCCCGCGCCGCCAAGCCTTCGCCACCACCTAAAATGAGTACATTTCCTCGATGTCTGCTTTTTTCCATGGCCAAATGTACGAGCGCTTCATGATAGCGATATTCGTCGGTAGAAGAAAATTGAATGACCCGATCTATGTAGAGTCTTAGATCCCCTTTGCCTTCTGTGATAACCAAGGTTTGATAAGGAGTGGTTTGGGTATGAATAATGCGGTCCCGGAAAAGGCGGTCATTCCATCGCGCTAAGAGTGTAGATGCCAAGAAGAAGAGTACGACAAAAAATAAGATGCTAGCTAGGGTCATTAGATGATACTTTCGTAGGCCCTTTTGGGGCAGCTGTTCACGTAATGACCAAAGATTGTAAGCGCCTAAGCCGATATTGACTAGACCAAACAAAAGCGAAGAATGAAAAACGCCAACGAGCGGCAATAACAAAAAGGGGAAGAGTAAGGTGGCTATTAGCGCTCCTAGATAGTCGAGCGACAAAACATTGGACAGATTGATCTCGATTGGATAATAATCCTTTAAAATTCTGGCCAGTAGAGGGATTTCTAGCCCCGTCAAAAGACCGATCAAGGAAATCAATGTGATCATCAATACCGAAAAGGACGTCACATTGGTATAGGCAAAAGAAAAATATAGTAAGGGCACACTGCAGCCACCAATCAATCCCAATAGCAATTCCACTTCTATAAAGCGGAGAATCAGATTGCCTTTGGATAAGCGAGAAAGGAAAGATCCCAATCCCATAGCCGCCATGTATATCCCAATCGTAATGGAAAACTGCTGGATGCTATTCCCCAAAAAATAGCTGGAAGTTGTGCTGATCAATAATTCATAGATAATAGAACACAAGCCTGCTATGAATATGCTGACGATGAGTACAAACTTCTGCTTTTCTGCCTTTCCTTGCGTCATGGCCCAAAAGTAAGGAATAATGGGAAATAGGATGGCGAGAATAAAACAAATACTATTTGCCTATTAGCGACTACCGCTCTTTCTGCAATACGAGTAGCTTGTCTTTTTTCCACCAGAGATAGCGATAGTAGGGAAAAGATTGAATAATGCTGTATTTCTCCACCGGGCCGAAAGTGATCAGGTACTCATCTGCCGTGATCCACCAAAAGGAGCGTCCCTCTTCCTGGATGGGTTGCTCATGGTAATTGTACCAACCATTGTATTCATAGCCAGCATCCATTTGGGTTATCTTGATTCCTTCTTGTTGCATCCATTGGAAAGCTTGGAGCCTGGCTCTGTTCCAATTGAGATAATCTTTGGTGGCGAAAAAACTAAAATAGCCCATACATAGGAGGGGCAAGACATATAGACTTATCCTTCGACCAGAAGGGACGCTAATCCAAGGCGCCACGATGAAGAAGGTGGAAGCTATGCAAAGAAGAATGTATCGATCGAAATAACTGAAAATCGAAATAACAGCGAGGTAGAGTAGGTTGAACAAGATCAACCCAATGTATCGGTACTTTTTAGGCTGCGATAAATCATTCCATCGCTTAATGAGGAGCAGACTAATCAAGCTAATACTAATTTGGCCTAGATACTGGATCATGTATAGCAGCACAACGCTCACTTGTGGACTATTGGGCAAGCCCAAGGTGTATACGTCTTTGAGGAGTTCCGGCCCTATTCCCCAATTGAACCACATATTTCCGCCAAAGGGGAAGGTCTTTCCTATGGCATGTAATAGGCCTATTAGTAGAAGGTTTCCCAATAGTATTGAGCTGATATAGGGCAGGCTAAATAGTCGACTCCTGCGCATCGAATCTACTAAAAAAGGAAGGAGCGGAAAGGCAAAAATACCTAGGTAAATATAAGTTTTCAAGAAACGGGATAGCCAAGTAAAAAGTACCGATGTGGGATGCTGGAGTAGTTCTGAAAAATAGAGATTCGAAACAGGAATATAATGTTCAGCAATACCCAGGCCAGGTTTTATTCCTTCTTCCAAGCCCCAATAAGCACCCAATGTTAGGGCGAATAATAGACCGATCGTCAGCCATTTATTACCGTTATTCTCTTTTTGCAAGAAAATGAAAGCGGCATAGGCTGGTAACAATAGTAAACCAGGTTGCCGTATAAAATAGGCGCTTATCGCGGCCATAACCGCTAGTCCCAAAGTACGAAGGGTGCCTTCTTCCGTATATTTAAAAAAATACCTTAAGCTCAGCAACACCAGAAAGAGAAAAGGCACATCCGTCATGAAAGAGAAGCTGAGATTGAAAAAGAGTGGGGAGCATAAAAGGCTCAGACTTACGATAAAACTATTTTTATCCGAGATTTCTTGCTCCTTCAGCCAAGTATAGAAGAGCCAAATGGTCGCACCACCGATAATCAACACACCTATGCGCAGATAGCTAAAGTCGAAGCCACCAAAAGGAAGACAACTCAGGTATCCCCATACTACTTGTAGGATAATATTGGGGGCAAATCGCCCCTGCATGACTATCTGTCCGGTCTCTATCCACTGCTTCACTGGGTAAGCGTATTGCCAATCATCATTGAGCGGGAAGTTGCCCATCGGGTTGACGAGCAGGACGAGGAGTAACCAGATCGTCGTTAATAGCAAAGGGTATTTCATAGATGACTTGCTATTTTTTGCAATAAACGAAGAATTGTGCGAATCGGTATAACTGAGGAAGTAGTTGATTGAAAAATCTAGCGTTTAGACTTCAGAAGTTTCCCTTGTCACGCCGTAGGAAACTTCTGAAGTCTTGGCCAAGAAGAAATTGCATCTTATCGAGCAAATTCCAATGGAACAGAGCCTAGAAACCAGTAGGGGAATTTGCACCAGGGGTCTTCTTGGAGGGAATCTTTTAACCAATTTCCAGCCTTGAATTTGAATTGTGCTTCATTGATTTGTCCAGGGAAGGCTTCGGAGATAAGGATCGAATGTCTATTTTTCAACTTGACCCGGATTTGTGTTTTAAAATCTCCCCGGAAGACCGGGACGGCTACCACACAAAATTCCTTTGGATGAATTTTGATAAATCCTACGCCATTTAGACAGCCTATGATTCCGCTAGCATATTCTATTGGTCGCCAAATTCCATCTCTATCCTTGGCTTCTATCATAGTAGACACATACTCTCGTCTACCATAAAGGTACTTGGTGGAACTGGTTTCATTGACAATAAAGACTGGAATATGTGCTTTACCCTGACCATTATATAATCCTTTGATATAAGTATCATAACCTATCTTTAATTGCAGGCCATCTAAAGGGTAAAACTCCTCCCTGGTATCCCACCAAAAACTAGGAGGTGTGAAAAAATCATCCCCTGGAAAAATGGCTGGCTCTCCATCAATATAGATATAATCGGTGAAGGGGAATTTCCCCATCACATGGTTATTCCCAGACCATAAATGATTCTGATCATACGGTTGTAATGATTGCCTCATGAGATTTTGGCCGATTCTTGGAACCTTAAAGTAGCGATCGTCTACTTCAATAGGCGAAGGGGTATAGAAGTGATATTTGTAGGTATACAAACCAAACCCAAAGGCCAATACAATGGCCCAATAGTAATATTGTGCTTTTTTCATGAGCGCGCGTTTTTAGAGAGATAATCCCTAGGGTAACTAGAACAGATAAATATCAAAAGTCATTCCCGTCATTCGACTGGTATGCGGGCACTTCATTTTTCCCCTAATTAAAAATACTGGAGGGGATAAGAGCCATAGAATTTTCCAACGGTGACGCTCAATGGACTATCCTCAAACCATTTTTTTATGTATGAATCTGGTTCAAAATAGAACTGTTCATAGCTAATGGTGCCAGCGTAAGGTTTTGATATGATTTTGTTTTCTCCGTTTTTGAATATAACACGTAATTCAGTGGCATAATTTCCACGATAAAGGGGCATCAACATAGCTGCATATTCCTGCGGATGTAGTCTTAGTTCCCAACTCCAACTACCCGTGCCACACCAATCGAAGCCTCGGTATTCTATGGGGCGCCAATTTCCCGAGGAGTCTCTTGCCTCATGTAGAGCATGTAAATGGAAATTTTTACCGAAAAGTAGTTTGGTCTCTCGGGTTTCATTAGGAATGAAAACAGGGAAATAGGCTGCTGTCCTATTGTTTTTATTGTTGAGATCAGGTAATTGAATATCGGGTCGAGGAATGAGTTGTAAACCATCGGAGGCAAAATAATCTAGTGAATCCCTCATGAAATAGAGGAAGTCGTTTTCAGGATCTTCAGGCCAATGATTATCTAACAATAAAGTGTCACCAAAAGCGAATTTACCTAAGAATGATGGGGAATAAGACTGTAAATATTTACTTTTCTGAGGGAGTAGCGTTGAAATGGTGTCTGTTCTGAAAACTTCAGGCACTTGGAAAACTTTTAGGCTTTGTTCTCCTACATCAGCCTGGGCCGGGATTCGACTTTTTGCATAAAAACCGAAACTAAAAGCAACGATAATAATCCAATAATAAAACTGTGATTTTTGCATGAGCGCGCGTTTTTAGTAGTCCAAAATCTGTCTCTTATACACATCTGACGCTGCCGACGAA
>CAJXUM010000296.1 GCA_913060855.1 uncultured Lewinella sp.
TTTTTTCAAGCAGAAGACGGCATACGAGATCAGCCTCGGTCTCGTGGGCTCGCAGATGTGTATAAGAGACAGGACTTTGGCCGATCGAAATTTGTGACGCCCTTATCATCCGTCACCTGCATCTCTCGTGGAAAATAGTAATCATCCTGGGAGATGACACAGATGTCTTTTTCCTCAAATCGCTCACGCAGTTGCTTGATAAAGGTCGTCTTGCCAGAGCCGCTGCCTCCCGTTATTCCAATTATCAGTGGTTTCATTTACTAGTATTATGGAGGCAAAAATAGAAATATTATCCTTCTTCAACCATTTTTGTGAGTTTACTTGACACGTCTTTTTGGGGCCTTTTAGTGGGAAGGCGAGGAGGTACAAGCCAAACCTCTTTTCTAAAAATTGCAGCCCATCAATCATTTTTAAACAACTTCGTATTGCTACCCTTCATCTCAGGCATCAAATCCGAAAGACTAAAGAGAAATTCAGTCCCCACCCCGGGAATAGATTTGACCGTAATATCTCCACCATGTTGCGCTACCACTTTCTTACAAATAGCTAAGCCAATACCCGCTCCCTGCGCCTCCTTATTGGGATGAGCGCGCTTAAACATTTCGAATATAACAACTTGTTGTTCTGTTGGGATACCGATCCCATTATCTTGAATAGCGAAATGCCAGAAATTCGCTGTTTTTCGGTGGGTGATAGAAATTTGGGGAGCTTCTTCCTTTTTAGAAAACTTAATACTATTAGACAATAAGTTCTGGAAGAGCTGTACCAGTTGAATCTGATGGCCGATCAGTCTTGGCCCTGGCTCGTACTTAATAACAGCCCCCTTGGTCTGGATTTGCTCTCGCAGATTATAATTGACGAGGGTCATAATATCATCAAAGGGAACCTCCACTAATTCAGTCGCCTCCCGTCCAATTCTTGCATACCTTAATAGTCCCTGGATAAGTTGCTCCATCCGTACTACGCCCAAGTCTGCAAAGGATAAATATTCTCGTACTGCTTCCGTTTCATTTTTTTCCATCTGATCTGGTACAAGCGCGAGGTATCCTTTTACGGTGCGGAGCGGTTCTTGCAAATCGTGAGAGGCTACATAAGCAAATCGTTCTAGGTCATGGTTCGAATTCTTTAATTCTTTGATGGTGATTTTTAATTGCCGCTGTGCCTGCTCCAGGTCTTGCGTTTTTTGTTCCAATTGATCTTTTGAGGACTTCAGGTCATTCTCTACTTTGATACGGGCGGTGATATCTCGAACGGCAGCAGTGAACAGATGCTTACCTTGAAACTGTAAATCAGAAATATTGATTTCGAGTGGAAACAAGTCACCATTTTTCCGCAAGCCCTCCATAATAATATTTCGATTCAAAATACGGGATTCTCTAGTTTGAATGTATCGATCCATACCTTGTTTATGCCGCTGGCGATATTTTTCTGGCATTAAAATCGAGAGTTGCTGACCGATTAATTCAGCAGCGGAATAGCCCCATATCTCTTTTACTTTTTTATTGACCATGATGATTTCACTCTGGTCATTAGCCGTAATGATCCCATCTCCCACCGCATTCATGACTTCTCGCAATTGCAAATAGGCTTCTTCACTGGCCTTCTGTGCTTTACGTACTTCGGCTTGCGCTTTTTGTAACTGCTGATTACGAGTAGCTAATTGCTGATTGAGCTCCTCCAGAAAATTCACCTTCTCCAGGAGGGCAGTCGAGAGTTGATATTTGGTTAAAAGACCAATTTTATCAGTATCTAAAAACTGTTGGGGAATCAGCGATATAATGATAGGGAAGGTATTGAGGAGCTTATATAAACTGGCTATTTCTTGATAGGTTCGATCGAAAATCATTTGTGTAAACCTGGCGCCCATTTTTTGCGCTAGGTTATTCGATATGGCCTGACTTATCTGTGAAAGATAATGGGCATCGATCTCTTTTGTACTCACATCCCCTTCTTTGAAGGTAGGAAAGGCCTGGTTCACCTGGGGCAGCTCATTAACCCAAGTAAGTGCATTTTCAAAAAAATGATCCTCCACCTGACCTAATATATGAATAGCTCCTTTTATAATACCTTGTAGAAAAATCTTAGCTAGGAGGATATTCTGTTGATCTTCTTCCTTAAAAATCAGTTGAAATTGCGGAAGTGCAGTTAAATCAGGAAATCGCAGCTGGACCGCCTTTCGGAGGGTTACTTCAACCGATTTGCGTTGCTTGTATTCGGAAATATGTTGTTCGTAACTTAGGTATAGGGCCGGTAATTTGGCGATAATCTGTTCAGTCGGCAGTTTAAAATACTGCTCATCAAATTCGCGAAGCGGAGTGGTGCGAACCGATGAGGATGTATAAGCCTGTAGGAATTCGTGCAGTTGCTCGATTTCCTGTACCGTTGAGTTCTCATTGGCAGCTGCCTGGGAGAACGACTTTTTGATCCAGTTAAAAGGATTTTTCCACATGGAATGGAAGTTTATCCGCTTTTACTAACCTTATAGATGCGATAGAACCCAATAGCTGATAAGCCCCAAGTAATGATTAAAGCAATAAACCACATGGTATTACCCATCATATACCCGAAAGTATCGCGAAATATATCATAGTGAAATATATGCTGAATTTGCATCGCAATATGCCCTACTGCCATGACTAGAAATCCCCAAGCTAGGTAGTTCATGCCTTGGCCAAAAATGCCTCCTTTTAAGGCCCTTGCCGTCTGGAAACTATAATAAATGCAAAGAAATAGGAAAGGCAATTCTAATATTCCAAACCAGAAAACACTATCTAGTTCTGTACTACCATTTCCGGAATGATTATTGTGTTGAGCGCCCAAGAGGATGGGTAAGCAGAGCAATAGCAATAGAGGCCAAAGTGTCTTTCTTTGTTTCATTTTTATGAAGTTTGATTGTATGAACGATCCTCGTGCTTACCAAATGGGTTAAATTATCCTACGAATCTGAATTAACTTAGTTTCATTGCAAGAACAGCTTGTAATGAAATAGTTAAATTACTTGGACCGAACTTTCTTCATAATAGAACCAGAAATAAGCAACAGCCTTATTACCAGGAATAAACCGCGTACCTCACTATTACCTCAGCGGTTGTTTTTCATGTGAAGGCGGAAATACGAAATCGGAAGCTTGCCTGACTTTTCGCCGGAACAGACCGGCCAAAATGTGGATCGCCATGGCAGACGTTCCGACTTCCAACTTCCGCAGTTCAATAAGCTAGAAAATAACGCTTCAGCATACAGAAGCAGTCTACTTGAAAAACTGCTGCTAATACCTGGGTTTGACAGCGGCATTATGGAAGAGAAATGCCCAACGGTCTGCATGCTCCCCGATGATCTTAGAAATAGGTTTACCAGCTCCGTGACCCGCATCTGTTTCGATACGGATTAATACCGGTTGCTCTCCTCTATGAGCATATTGTAATTGTGCCGCAAATTTAAAAGAGTGTGCAGGTACGACACGATCATCATGATCGGCCGTAGTGATCATAGTAGCGGGGTAACTGACACCTTCTTCCAGGTTATGTAAAGGTGAGTAAGCATATAAAGTCTTGAATTGTTCTGGATCGGCACTACTACCATACTCCGGAATCCAGGCTCTTCCAATGGTGAAAAGATGAAAGCGAAGCATATCGAGGACACCTACAGCAGGAAAGGCCATGCCAAATAGTGCTGGTCGCTGTGTCATGCAGGCCCCCACAAGCAATCCTCCATTAGAGCCCCCGGCGATGGCCAAGCGCTGACTCGTGGTATATCCTTCATCGATCAGGTATTCCGCTGCAGCAATAAAATCATCAAAGACATTTTGCTTTTTGTCCAACATGCCAGCCTGATGCCAATCCTCGCCGTACTCCCCACCACCTCGTAAATTGGGCATCGCAAAAACACCATCATTCTCCAACAAAATCAGGCGTGTTGAACTAAAACTAGGGGTAAGACTTATGTTGAAGCCACCATAGGCATACAGATAGGTAGGGTGACTAGCATCCAGTTTCAAGCCTTTTTTATGAACTAAAAACATTGGGATGGAAGTTCCATCCTTGCTCGGATAAAAGACCTGCCGCTCCTCATAGTCAGTAGGATCAAATTTTAAATCAGCGGTAAAGAAGGGAGTTGAAACCCCACTTTCAATCTCATACTTGAATATGGTATTCGGATAGAGGAAGGAGGTAAAGGCATAAAACAGAATTTTATCTTCTTTTTTTCCGCTAAATCCACTGGCACTTCCCAAACCCGGCAGTTGTATTTCCATTTGATTACTTCCATCGTAATCCATTTGAATAAAACGATCCGTCGCATCTTTCAAATAATTGGCGAAGAGCTTTCCACCTCCGGTATTGACCGTTTGTAATAAATGTTCGGTCTCGGGTAATATCTCCTGCCAGTGTTCCTTTTCGGGCTGTGTAATATCAATGCGAACCAGCCGATATTTAGGGGCATCTATATCGGTTAATACCCAAAAATGACCCTCTCGATGATCGATAATGTAACTCTTGTTGCTATAGCCATCAAAGAGCTGAACGAATGGCGAATCACTCCCCAATTGCTTATAGTAGGTGCTAAAACCGTCTGTACCTGGCGTGGCATTTAGGACGAGATAGGCTTTGTCCTCCGTAGCATAGGTATAATGATTGAAGTCTGGATGGTCTAGATCTTCATAAATGATAGGATCAGCGGCTTGATCCGTCCCTAAGGTGTGATAATAAACCTGGTGGTTTTTATTTTTCCCACTTTTTTTGGAAGCTTGTAAAGGCTCCGGGTAACGGCTGTAAAAAATACCATCCTTATACCAGGAAGCACCCGAAAATTTTACCCAACTTAGGCTATCAGGAAGCTTTTTCCTGCTGGCAATTTCCATGAAGTGGATTTCTTGCCAATCCAAACCGGCTTCGGCTATAGAATACGCGACATATTTGTTATCCTTCGAAAAACTTAATAAGGTAATCGCCGTAGTGCCTCCTTCTGAGTAAGTATTGGGGTCGATAAAGACCTGAGGCTCGCCGGTCAATCCTTTTTGATAATAAATTACAGGCTGATTCTGAAGGCCATCATTTTTATAAAAGAAATAATAATCTCCTGCGCGGAAAGGGGAGGACAAACGGGCATAATCCATCAATTCACTCAAACGGCTCGCAATCTTATCTCGGTAGGGAATGTCAGATAGATAGGCTTGGGTTAATTGGTTTTGGGTTTTTACCCAATCTTCGACCGCTGGGGCCGTATCCTCTTCTAGCCATCGGTAAGGATCAGCAATAGAAGTTCCATGATAGTTGTCGGTTTGATCAACTCTTTCTGTTGAGGGGTAGGTGATTTTCATTCTTTTAGTTCTTGTTCATGTTTTTGGTAACGCTGGTCGCTCGTATGAGCTCACTTTCACAAGGAAAGGAAAATTGTGAAGTATTATGCAATAAAAAATAACATAATCCTATAAATTCGTCATTCCAATCAAATATCAACAAAATGACTCATCGGTACCTATTAACAACGATTCTCACGCTATTTATGTTCCAATCGATTTGGGCGCAATCAGATAAAAAAGACAAAAAATGGGATGTAAATAATCCTCCGGGAAATCACAAAGAAGTAAATTTTACGGTAGAAGAAGGCACCTGGATGAGTGTAGATGTTAGCCCAGATGGTAAAACCATTGTTTTTGACTTGCTGGGTGATATCTATAGCCTGCCGGTGTCGGGCGGCGACGCCAAGGTCTTGCGCTCAGGTCTTGCCTGGGAGGTACAGCCTCGCTTTAGCCCGGATGGTGAACATATCCTTTTTACAAGTGATGCGGGCGGTGGAGATAATATCTGGAGTATGAAAGCTGACGGCACAGCGGCCAAGCAAATAACCAAAGAGAAATTCAGGTTGCTGAATAACAGTGCTTGGATGCCGGATGGGCAATACTTTGTCGCCAGAAAACACTTTACGAGTGGCCGATCGCTAGGGGCAGGGGAGATGTGGATGTACCATATCACTGGTGGACAAGGAATTCAACTGACAAAGCGAAAAAATGACCAACAGGACGTAAATGAGCCTTCCGTCTCTCCAGATGGGAAATACCTCTACTTCAGTGAAGATATGTATCCTGGTGGCTTCTTTCAATACAATAAAGATCCTAATAGCCAAATTTATGTCATCAAACGCTATGATATAGAAAAGGGAGAAACTAAAACCATTATTGGTGGTGCCGGTGGCGCTATTCGTCCACAAATATCGAATGATGGCAAGCAGCTAGCTTATCTCAGAAGGGTACGGACAAAAACTGTGTTGTTTTTGCATGATTTAAAGACGGGAGCCGAGAAGCCTTTATTTGACCAATTGAGTAAGGACCAGCAAGAGTCTTGGGCTATATTTGGCGCTTATACGGGGTTTGACTGGATGCCAGATGATAAGCACATTATCATTACAGGACAAGGAAAAATTTGGAAGGTGGATACCGCAACGGGTAAAGGGGAAGTCATTCCATTTAAGGCTACGCCGACACATCGCTTGGCCGAAACGGTTCGCTTTAAGAATGAGGCTTTTGAGGAAAAGGTACCGGTGAATGTTATTCGCCAGGCGGTGCATTCTCCTGATGAGAAAATGTTGGTGTTCAATGCGGTGGGGCATTTATGGAAAAAAGACATGCCTGATGGTAAGTCGACTCGTTTGACCAATGATGAGCATTTCGAGTTTGAACCTTCTTTTTCTAAAGATGGAAAATCACTCCTCTATGTGAGTTGGGATGACGAAGAAATGGGCGCCATTTGGAAAATGGATCTAGCAACGGGTAGCAAGCAAAAAATCAGCCAAGAGAAAGGGATCTTCCGTACGCCAGTTCTTTCTCCGGATGGTCAACATATTGCCTTCAGGAAAGATGGGGGAAACAATCACCAAGGCTTTATGCACACCAAAGACCCAGGGCTTTACCTGATGCCCGCTACGGGTGGTGAGCCTATGCTTTTAAGCCCAAGAGGGGAATACCCGGTTTTTTCTCAATCGGGAGATCATGTCTATTTTCAAAGCGGTGGTTATCTCTTTGGGAGTTTGACAAAATCCTATCATAGTATTAAAGTAACTGGGAAAGACGAGAAAAAGCTCTTTGACGCGAAATACGGACAACGGTTTGTGCCTAGCCCAGATAATAAATGGGTAGCCTGGTCGGAATTATACAAAGTATACATCTGTCTCTTATACACATCTCCGAGCCCACGAGACCGAGGCTGATCTC
>CAJXUM010000297.1 GCA_913060855.1 uncultured Lewinella sp.
CACTATCCTCTTCGTCGGCAGCGTCAGATGTGTATAAGAGACAGCCCTTTTCTGCGGTCCAGGCTTCCTTTATGATACGCCCATTACCCAAACGGGCATATATGAAGTATACCGGCAAGATCCGGATTATTGTACCAGCATTCCCGTGATTGCTGATGTCACAGTTATTCCCCTTGACACAACTATACTTAGCGAAATCACCTGCAAATTTGCCGACAGTGATCTGGTGATCGACACCTTAAGCAATCAATATGGTTGTGATAGTTTAATCTTTACGGGGCTCCAATTAGTCGTAGATACGGTTTTCACGCAAGACATCAGCTGTTTACCCGGTATTTCAGCGGTCAATCGTACTGTAGAAACACTAGAAGTCGTAGTGACAGATGGTTGTGACTATGTCTCAGTGATCGAACATTTAGAAGTTCCGATAGATACGATACGATGGGAAGAAGTGGTGTGTGATCCTGATGAAGTGGGAGAGACGATAGACATTTTCTCGAATCAATATGGCTGTGATAGCATAGTCATCATCCAACACCTTTTAGCCCTGGATACCACTTATTTGACCGCTACGACCTGCCAATTTGAAGAAGTCGGCATCCAGCAAGAAATACTTACTAACGTATGGGGATGCGATAGTTTAATCATTACGGATGTAAGTATTGCAGTCGACACGGTATATACTACTCAGACGGTATGCGGCACGGCAGATACGCCCCTTTCTTCTAACACCACGATCGAAAACATTGAGGTAGTAGATGGATGCGATTATGTGGCTGTAGAAACCATATTAACCGCCCCAACGGATACAACTTTCCTCATCACTCCTTCTTGCCAACGGAGCGATAGCCTAGCACAAGTGACCGTACTTGATAATCAGTATGGCTGCGATAGTGTGATCGTCACCAATTTCAATTTGAGACTGGATACGCTGCGTACTGTTTCGAATGAGTGTACCGCGGGTATTACAGAAGCGATGCAGGCGATAGATGGGTACTGGACCGTGAGTAACGAAGGCTGCGATGTGTACCAGATGGATATTACCCACTTTAATCCATTGGATACGAGTCTGATTGTTGCCGCCTCTTGTAATCCACAGGATACAGGTACCTTCTTCCAGACGTTACCCAATCAATACCAATGTGATAGTCTGGTCATTAGTCAAGTTTTATTTGAACCGGATACCAGCTACTTGGAGACCAATACCTGTTATCCGCAGGATAGCGGATGGCACGTTCAAGTTTTGGAACAGGCGGATGGTTGTCAACTCATTGAGTTAGAATACCGTTCTTATCAGCCGCTTGAATATGATTGGTTGGTTACTGCCGACACCTGTGGCTTTGGCCAAGGCAGTGCAACTTTTGTTCCTGTGGATACCAACCTTCAATATACTTTCAATTGGGATGGCCCTGCCGTGGATATTAATCCGGATACCTTATTTCAAGGGGTTTATTCGGTAACGATAAACGCTGAGGGTGATTTCTATCCGGCAGGATGCCTGGATACCAGCCGGGTCATCATTGGAAGTATTTCTACCTTACCAACGGTGAGCTATACCTATTCAGCGAACGATCTCGATTATAGCTTTGAGAGCGAAGTAATAGCAGCGGATAGCTTCTATTGGGATTTTGGAGATGGCAATCGTTCCACGGTCGCTAATCCCACACACACTTTTGCCCAAACGGGAACTTACACTGTATGCCTCATCGCTCAAAATGGATGCGGTATTGCCCAGGATTGCCAAGCGGTACGGACGATTGATGGTTTTACCATAGGAGGCAAAGTAGAAACCGCGCCACCTTTTCCCGCTCAAGAGCCTATCAGAGGCGTAAATATTACGCTTGCCAGTGATCGCGGAAATATTCCTGCACAAACAGGCGCAGCGGGTAGCTTTTCCTATAGCGACCAATTCGTCGGTTATGATTATCAATTGGAAGCGAGTAAAAATGATGGCCCGTTAAATGGGCTGGACGTCATTGATGTATTGAAAATCAGTCAGGCGGCCAATGGTATTCGAACACTCGAAGCCCCTTACCAGCTGCTAGCCGCAGATGCCAACTGTGATGCCACCATTACTATAGCGGATGCGATCTATTTGAATGATTTGTTATTGGGACAAGAAAGTAGTTTCCCTACTACTTGCTCATCCTGGCTCTTCTGGCCACAATCCTATGTTTTCCCGAACCCTGAAACACCATTTAATTTTGATGCAAAGATCCATATCTCAGGATTTCAACAGGAGATGCTCAGCAATGACTTCTACGGGCTAAAACGAGGCGACCTAGGCGGTAATGCCGATGCGCAACGTTCGCCTACCAGTCTCGACACTTTGTTCCTTTCTATCGAAAATGGTACAGCAGAAGCCGGCGATACAATTCAACTCGATTTTCGGGTGCGCCATTTCACCGATTTAGTCGGTGTCCAATTCGAATTTGTTTTCGATACTCTTGCGCTGTCCTTCATCGATATGGGACTCGGTGATTTGCCAGCACTCACAACGGAACATTTTGGCTTAGCCGATATCAATAAGGGCATACTGCGTTGTATTTGGGTAGATCTTCTGGGACAAACCCATACTCTCGCAGATAATGATCATTTATTCAGTCTCCGACTCCTCGCCAAGCAAAAGATGATCGACCGCCAATCCAAAATGGAAATTTCTAGTCGAGATATTAGCCCCTTGTGCTTTAATGGTGACTTGGAAGAGGGAGCTGTCCAACTCTTGATTGATGATTTGACAGATTTGTCGAATGTTGCAGGAGAGCGCTTTCAACTCGGTCATAATCGCCCGAATCCATTTACACGTGCGACCATTATACCATTCAGTCTGCCGAAGCAAGCCACAGTTGCCTTGCGCGTGTATAATCAATTGGGTCAATTGGTATGGCAAACGGAAGGGAGATTCCCAGCAGGCACTACTGAGCTTGAAGTACAGCTGGATCAAGCAGGGCTTTATTATTATAGCCTGGATACACCTTGGGGGAAGGCTACGCGAAAAATGGTGGGTTATTAGTAATCCCAAATTAATCGATAGTGTATTTTAAAAACATTAAGTCAATAACTAAATCAGTCATCCTTAACACAATTCTTCTATAATTCATAACAGCAAATTCATCAAAAAAGACTTCACCCTAAGTGGCATTATACAATAACAACATATTCAGGCAATTGATCTTCAGCATTTAAAATACAAAAAACACTATCATAACTTGAATAACAAAACACAATAGTATTCAATTAAACACATGTAAACATGAATAAAATTTGATATATTTAAGCTAGTAAACATGATTTTCAAATTATTAGCTTAACAACATGCCCCCCTCTGCCCCTCTATACTCATCTAGAGTTTTTCATTATTTGTCATTATTCCTATGCTTGACATTAACTAGCTGTGGGAGTTTTCCTAAAGGTGTCCGGTTACTAAAACAACAAAAATTTAGTAAAGCCGAAGAAAAATTTGAAAAGTCTTTAGAGCATCCCACCTTTGGCATCGGTGCTGAATATTATCTAAACCGATTAAAAATAAATAAGAAGCCTAACACCTTGTCTTGGTTGGATATTCATCAAGTATTCTGCGAATTACAGGAAGAGGTAAAACAATTGCCTCCTAACCGCATCCTAAAATTGAGAAAATATGATGCCGCTCGACCTGACATCATGCAATCTCAAGAAAATCTACAGAAACGAATTATTAGCCGAATGAGTAAGCAGGGAACCATCCCTGAGCTTCTAGCGCTGGAAGCAAGTGCAGCTTGTTGGGCTGACCCAACCATAGATAGTCTTCGTACTATTATTGTCAATAAATCGATCAACCCCCTGCAGGAAGTATATGACACCAAGGAGGACAAAGAATGGGTGGTAAAACCTATTTCTCTTCCCACCATAGAAGAAATAAGCTCCGAAGCAGGCCGATCTTGTAAGGCTATCAGCGAGGGCACCAATTGGATGATCAACTATGAAGATGCGACAGTGATTGCCGAAAAATATGCTCACAAAGTACTCCCCCAAAACTATCCTCAGTTTTGGGAGATTCAAACCGAAATCTGGCGTATTTTCCAGGTCCATCATTCTTATTGTGAAATGGATCGTTTTAAGTCGGAATACCCCAATGACCCTATCGCTGAAGACTGTTGGTTTGAACCAGCACGTGACACCTTATGCCTAAGCCAACTTCGCCCTTTGTTGGCTTTTCATCGCAATAATCCGTATACGGCACTAGACCCGACGATTTGTATTCAGGTGCTTTGTATCGCCAATTTTGCATCAGATAGAGAGGATTTGAATATGGAAGAGCAACAACAACTGCAAGATATAGAGCAAATGTACCACTTGCAGCGCCAGTTGCTGAATTGTGATCTCCAACTAGATTCCATGGAATTCATAACTCAGGTGGCTTCGCTAGCCAAAGCGTACAAACATCATCGAGTCGTTTATGATTTAGCAGCCACAACTGTAGATTATTTCGCCTCAAAAAGTCAGTACACAACCGCCCGTGCGGCCCTGGAAACCTTTCAGCCACTTTTTCCTGACACCTCTTCTTGTCATACAAACTTCTATTTTCAAGTAGAAAAACAAGATTGGTTCAATCTCATGTCAAACCTATTAGATAGAACGGATTCCGAAAAGATAGTGCCTCTTCCTGTCGCCGAATGGAACACCACAACGCATAATGAGTCTTCGCTAATTTCATGGGGTGAAACAGATGAAGTTTTCTTTGTAAGACGATCTCGTAAGGACCTAAGCGCCCAGGTGATGACGTCAAAGCTCAAAAAAGGGATATGGACAAAACCGGCACCCGTAAAGGAACTGAATGTGGCAGATGATATAAGCTTACTTTCTTTGAGTGCTGGAGGTCGGTTGATGCTTCTCAAGGCAGGTGGAAAACTTTTGCGTTCCTATCGAGCAGCTATTGGCCGCAAATGGCTAAAGCCAGAGGTGATGTCAATGAATGGGCGATTTGCGGGCAATGCTTGGTTATCCCCTGATGATTCTCTTCTCATGGTTGAACATTATGCTACATCGGCCAAAGCCAATCGTCCTCCTAAAATAGATTTAGCCGTATCAAAATTGAAAGATGATGGCAACTATGGTCCAGCAAGCCCTTTAGCAGCCAATACCAATTTGCTCTTAAGTAATGAAGGAAAACCGTTGATGGCCCTTGGGGGAAGGTTATTATTTTTCACCTCTGACCGCAAATCCGGATTAGGAGGAAATGATATGTATAGTGTAAGCCTACGCAACCCTAGAGATTGGTCAACCATGTCCGAACCTTTAAATCTGGGCTTACCCTTAAATACTTTTTTTGAGGAAAATGGACTTACGTACTTCTCAGAATACACAGGTAAGGCATACTTTGATCGGCGTGATCGCTGCTCAGTAGATAGAGACATTTGGGAAGTGGTTTTAGGTTCGGGCACATTCCCTGAAAATGCAATGCGATTGGCGGGGCTGGTACTGGATGAAAACAGACAAGCCATTGGAGGTGGATTTATGGAGTTTACGCCGAATTATCAACTAAATGTACATTCCCAGCCGATTTCGTCAAAAGGCACTTATACCTATACGGTAGCAGATAGTACAGCAGTGGTACGGCTATTCCCAGAAATACCGGGGTACTATTCCGAACGCGATACAACCCATTTCCTCGGCCATACCGCGAAAGGTGAAATTATCCGCGATACATTTTTCCTTACTTCATTCGATTACATTCGCAAACATTTCAAACTGGTCCATAGTACTTTTTTTAATGGAATAGCCGAATTTGACAAGCCTAATAAAGCGTATCCCGAGATCACTCGTTTAGCAAAAATAGCTACTCGAATGGGAGCAGACATAGAATTGGCGGGACATACGGATGAAATAGGTACGGGGATAGATAATGAAAAGCTGTCCTTTGATCGAGCAAATTCCGTTAAAAAATTCCTTGTGGAGAAATGTGGCTTTGATCCCCAACGCGTTACTGTTCGGGGGTTTGGTGCCTCGAGACCGATTTGCTCCAATGATACAGAAGAAGGGAGACGATGTAACCGAAGGGTTGAAATTACCTTTAAAATGCCTGATACCGTGACTGGTAAATAGAGCTATTTTATATTCAGCCCCCTCTACCCAATCACCAAATAATCATAATGCACCAAGGCTTTTTTTCCTTGCTGCCCTACATATTGCTGAGCGGTAGTTGCGGCATATTGGGCGATTCCCATGCCGATAGGTTCGCCCTCTTCATTGAAAATGCGGAGCAAATCCCCTTTCTCAAATTCTCCTTCAATCCGAATAATGCCGACGGGTAATAGGCTAGATACTTTCTCCGTAGAGCGCAAGACATTTTCAGCTCCTTTATTGATATGGACGGTTCCTTTTTGCGGCAACTCATTATAGGCAATCCATTTTTTGACGTTGGATAAGCCTGTTTGCGGCGTAAAATGGGTGCCGGTGAAGCGATCTTCTAATAAGGAGAGTAGCACACCCGGCTCTCGGCCATCGCCAATAAAAGTAGGTATCCCCACT
This sequence comes from uncultured Lewinella sp., assembly GCA_913060855.1. GTDB lineage: Bacteria > Bacteroidota > Bacteroidia > Chitinophagales > Saprospiraceae > DT-111. The sequence goes on from CAJXUM010000297.1 coordinate 6,508, forward strand.
TTGGCTGCTTTTTGCGCAATGCGGAACTTCGTATGCATCCCGCCCCTACCAAAGGAAGAGCGCGAAGGTTGGATCACACTTTGCCATTTTTTCTCATGCGGGTCAATCTCCTTAATCACATTACTTTTAGGGTCTTCTGGAGGGCCATCAAAGACTCCTTTGACACTACTCAGAATCACCAGGCCATCGGCGTTGGTCATAGCCGCCACCAGGCCAGCCAACTCATCATTATCCGTAAACATGAGTTCGGTAATAGCCACTACATCGTTTTCATTTACCACCGGAACGACTCGATCCCGCAGGAGCGCCAAAAAGCAGTTTTGCATATTGATATAATGCTGACGATCCCGAAAATCCTCCTTAGTTGCCAGCACCTGCGCACAAAAAAGCTGGTGATTTGAAAAAAGCTGTCGATATATTTCCATCAAGCGCACCTGTCCAATCGATGACAAGACTTGCCGCCGTACCACTTTATTTAAGCCCTCCGGGATATCCATCATACTCCGACCAGCGCCTACCGCACCAGAAGAAACCAAAATCACATCGACCCCTCTGGTCTTCAAATCGGCGATCTGATCCACCAACTGACTAATACTTGTAATATCTAGTAGTCCATCGGGCCGAGCCAAAACGTTGGTTCCTACTTTAACCTGTCTCTTATACACATCTCCGAGCCCACGAGACCGAGGCTGATCT
>CAJXUM010000298.1 GCA_913060855.1 uncultured Lewinella sp.
TCTACACTATCCTCTTCGTCGGCAGCGTCAGATGTGTATAAGAGACAGTTGAAAGTCAGCCCACAAATGCTTTCTCTGGTGATCAATAAACAAACCAAGGGGAATTTTAATCACTTTATCAATTCCTTCCGGATCAATGCGGCCAAAAAACTGTTGGCGGACGAAAAAAGTAATCATTATACGATTGCCGCTATTGCCTATGATGTTGGTTTCAATAGTATTTCCAGTTTTAATACCGCATTTAAAAAACAAGAAGGCTCCACTCCTACTCACTATCGAAAGTCATTTTCGAAATGATCAAGTACTTTATCGAAATGATCATTTCGATAGGGAATACCACTGAATAAGCAGAACATTGAGCAAAAATTAAAATCATTTTGCTCATGTTTAAGAAGTATCCAATTATCAAATGGTCATTGATTAGTCTATTGGCCTTAGTCGCTATCGTAGTCGGATTTGGCTATTGGTTTATCCAATTGTTGCCCCAAAAAGAAGCTATCATCAACTACGAGGAAACCCAGCCAGCGGATCTTGCCTATTTGCGATCATCCGTAGCTGAGGACAGAGGTAAAATCTTGATGGTAGTGACCAGCACAGCTGAAATGGGTCCAGAAAAAAAGTCCACAGGTTATGAACTCACTGAATTGGCCCGCCCTTATTATGTCTTCCAGGCCAATGGTTTTGCGGTAGATATTGCCAGTCCGAAAGGCGGAGAACCTCCCATGGTGAAAGACAATGACGACATGGGCCCGTACGATTACGCCTTCCTCAACGACGATCAGGCCAAAAAGAAATTACGCCAGAGTTTGCCCATCGATGATGTACTGCCAGAAGATTATGAGGCGGTGTTTTTTGTAGGGGGTAAAGGAGCCATGTTTGACTTTCCGGAGAATTCTTCGATCCAAGCCCTGGTGGCCAACCGCTACGAAAACAACAAAGTAATTGGCGCTGTGTGTCATGGTCCTGCCGCACTCGTCAATGTGACTTTATCGGATGGAAGTTTGCTGGTCGCAGGAAAAAGCGTGAGTAGTTTCACCAATGAGGAAGAGTTATTCTTAATTCCTGATGCCCTTGAAATCTTTCCTTTCCTGCTGGAGGACCAACTGAGTGCTCAAGGGGGACTGGTTAAAAAAGGAGATCTATACTTACAGCAAGTAAGTGTAGATGGTCGCTTAGTAACAGGCCAAAATCCCTGGTCGACCTGGCTTACAGCGGAAAGTATGATTCGACAAATGGGGTACTCTCCTATTGATAGGACCATTAGTGACCAGGAAAATGCAGTTACGCTATTGCAACTTTATGAAAAAGAAGGAAGAGCTGTCGCCAAGGATACTTTAAAAAACTGGCTAACTGAAAAAGACACCAGTGTCGACCGTTTTCTATTAGCACAACATTGCCTGGTAGCAGGAATGCAGGGAAAATTGGGTAAAATGAAGGATATGCTTTCCCTTTTACGTTTAGCCAAAAACCTCAGCAAGCAACCCTAAGAGAGTTTGTTTGGGCAGGCATGCTGGCCGAACCTCCCTTCTCGGCCTCAGCCAAGCAGCAGTGAGCAAATTTTGTTCTAGACCAGGGAAGCTTTTCTACCGATTGTTCTCGATAAATGCGGGCACAGGCGAAAAGTCTAATGAACGATAGAACAAAATGGGTCGCTTGCAGGCCATTGCGGTCTGCCCAAACATCCCTAAGGGATAGCCGTAAAAATAATTTGCCCTAATGAACCCGGACCTATAGCCTCTCCACTCTCAATTGTAATTAAATGAATATTCTCCTGCGGCACAGATAGGGGTTCTCTATCGCAACAATCCATTGCCATAACATTATTGTCCGAAAGGATCCCTGCATCGTAGGGGTACAATTCATAGCTAATTTCAGGGATAAACTGCCCCGCATTATCAACCATCGAAAGGCTTTCCGTACCAATAAACCAGTCTGGACTGGGGCCAAGCATGGAGACCAGGCTGACCAAAGGAAATGCTTCGGTTACTGTAACCGTAAACGATAGTTCCCCACAATTAGAATGGAAAATTTTATCTGGACAAAACCAGTGTCGTTGATCAATTACGTTTTCAGCTTTACCATCAGCTATAGCAAGTTGAATTTCTGTCATAAGATCAGTAGTAAGGCCGGTAATCGACATCAGGTCAATGCCGGGGGAGGCTAATGTTCCCACTTCCCAGAATTTTACATCGGCATTATGCGTAGCACCACCTATCCAGGAAAAATGAGCATCTTGGTCGGGCCATGCCGGGCTTTGGTCATTCCAGGTGCAATTCACTTCTACCCGATACGTCATGGAGTTAGTAAGTTCAGATGGCTCTTCAGCATTCTTACCGCACGAGATGCCAACCACTAGGATTGCCAATATTAGTACTTTAACTTTACTCATTAATACTTCTTTTTAACTGGTCAAAAATGGCATCCAACGGCCCGATCCGGCTTGGGAGGCGTGCGGTTTGAGAAATGAAATTCAAATTTAGCTTTTCTTGATCTATTTGGCAATTCCGGGCCTAGTATTTGGCCTGTTCTGATTTTTGTTTAATCGATTCTGTTATATAATAGGCAAGGATTATTGAGCGAGTCTAAGTTCTTTCAACAATCTATTGGATGCCTTATATGACTCTCCCGTAAAGATTCCAGCGGGATCGGAATTCTCCCCCTAGTCGAGGATGAATATCAATACCAAGATTGATCGATATCATTGTCTTTGTTTTTATTAGAGGCTATAATTGTATATCAATTCTTTAATTTTAAACAACCATTTATGTCGGGTAAAAATGAAAATAAAACTTTGTGGAACCTGCCGGGCTACTTACTAGTATTTATCTTATTGGGTGGGGCCTTACTAATGACTAGTTGCAATGAGCAAGCGCGTGGATTTGCTTTACCTGCTGGCGATATTGCAGAAGGGAAAGCGGTCTATAAGAAATTGACCTGTAATGAATGTCATAGTATTTCAGATATCGAATGGCAGGGAGGAAGTGATAATCTCAAAATTAATCTTGGGGGAGAAGTATCTACGCTGAAATCCTATGGAGAATTAGTCACTTCAGTAATGAATCCTTCTCACAAAATCGCACGGCGGTACAAACAGGAAACCTCTACCGAAGGAGGCCTTTCAAAAATGAAGAATTACAATGAAGTTATGACTGTTCAGGAATTAATAGATATAGTTGCTTTTCTTCAATCGGAATATGAAGTAAAAACACCACCGACGCATTACTATCCTTATTGAGTAGTTTAGGAGAGCATAAGAAGCCCAGGAGCACCTAAATTAAAGGATCGTCTCCCTCCATGCCGTTGGAGGCAATTTCCAGATCGTACTGATTTGCGAGGGAGCATTGCAGGTTATGAAGAACATCCTGGTTATCCTCGATGAGCAAAGCCGGTCACCTTCCTTAACTGTACGGATTTAGCTCTTCAAGGAAGACCTAACAAGGTATCCTTGCAAAGATAGCTCTTAGGTAGTGATGTGACTGTTTGAAATTTAAATAGTTCCGCTCTATTGAGCGAAATAAACATCCTTTTGAAGTCAATTCGTCCGCTGTGAAGTCTTTTCATAAGTTCAAAAAACGGAGGGTTAGGAATAACATAGAATTTTGGAATTAGGCAAGATTTGGGGGTCGAATTTTAAACCCTTAGGTTAGCCATTCAACCCCCTACTCTCTGTACACTTCATGTAGGTATTTGAGTAATCTTGCCAGCGCCGACGGTACGGCTGCCCTCCCGAATGGCAAAGGGAAGACCGATCTCCATGGCAATGGACTTATCCAAAGTGACGTCAAAACAGACGGTATCTCCCGGCATGACCATATCCACATCCTGAGGCAGCGTTATCTGGCCCGTAACGGCAGTGGTGCGAAAAAAGAACTGCGGGCAGTAGCCGCTGAAAAAAGGATGATGCCTTCCTCCTTCGTCTTTGCCCAATACGTAAACTTCGCAGCTGAACTGCTGGTATGCACTTACAGAGTTGGGCTGACAGATGACCATTCCGCGGCGAAGGAACTCCTTGTCCACTCCACGGAGCAATAGTCCTACGCTATCACCAGCAAGGCCTTCTCCCAGCGTTTTCTGAAAGGTCTCAATACCGGTGACGGTGGACTTGATCTTCTCCTGCCCCAAGCCCAGAACCTCAACTTCATCACCTTTTACAATCCTTCCTCTTTCGATTTTACCGGTGGCTACCGTCCCTCGGCCGGTAATAGATTGCATACTCTCCACTGGCATCAGGAAGGGCTTATCTATCGGCCTTTCGGGGGTGGGTATATACCGATCTATAGCCTCCATCAGAGCGGCTATAGCCTCGATTCCCTCGGGTTCTCCTTTGATGGCCTTGAGGGCAGATCCTTTGATAACCGGGGTGTTATCCCCATCGTAGCGGTATTGATCAAGTAGCTCCCGGATCTCCATTTCGACGAGTTCGATGAATTCAGGATCCTTGACAAGGTCCGTTTTATTCATAAAAACCACCAATCGGGGAACCCCTACCTGCCGGGCTAGAAGAATATGCTCCCTGGTTTGAGGCATGGCACCGTCAGTAGCTGCAACAAGTAGTATAGCGCCATCCATCTGAGCGGCTCCGGTAACCATATTTTTCACATAATCGGCATGTCCGGGGCAGTCGATATGTGCATAGTGCCGCTTTTCGGTTTCGTACTCGACATGCGACGCTACGATGGTAATGCCTCGGATTTTTTCTTCCTTAATGGAATCAATCTTGTCAAAATCCTTGTGCTCTGCCAGTCCTTTTCCGGCCAAATAAAAGGTAATGGCCGAAGTAAGGGTGGTCTTTCCATGATCGACGTGGCCGATCGTGCCAATGTTAACGTGTGGCTTCTCACGTTTGAAAATCATTTTTGCCATGATTTTGGAATTTATTAGATTAAAATAATAACCACTTTGAGGCCTGTCAGGCCTTCGTTTTGCAAATCGTCGGAGGTTTGGACTCCAAGTAATGGCTTTGACAGGACTGAATGCCGAGCGGACGGAACCAGGTCACCAGGAAGCCTGGATCAATATTATGCTACTTTCAGGGCGAACTAATGGAATGGCGTGGAAGCGGATCCACAGTTGCGCTGCTAACAACTGCAAACTCGATTGAGGTGGTTGTTATCGAAGCAAGTCAAACAGGGCATTAGCACTTTCCCTTTGCTGTTGATCCATCTGCTGAGCATATTGCTGATCGATGGATAGGGAAATGCCATCGGACCCTTGTTCAAGGTTTCGGCAGTTAGCGTTGATATTTTGGAAGGAATAATTCATCGTACTTTTTGATAAAGTTCGATAGTATAAAGCGAGCAGGGGATAGAAAAGTTCCAGGTGTGCCCTTTTCCTTTCTATGAATTAATGAATAAGGTCAAAAAAAAATATACGCTCGACGGTATCTTAGCTAAACACAATCATTTCGCCCTGAAAGCAATAACAAGCCGGCGAAATCTTTTACTGCTGTTTACATTCCGTCAAATCTACTACTATGAGTCCATTCTTTATCGACCGAGAGAAAGAAGCTGCTGTACTTGCAAATGCCTTGGAACCCAACGAATCTAAATTGATAGTCGTTATTGGCTGGAGACTCGTAGGCAAAACGTTTAACTAAACAAGCTATCATATTATCTAAAGGAGGTAAGTCAGACTTGACATCAAATGGAGCATTACAGGGAGAAAAAAGACCAAATAGGCAAAAGTTCGAGCCTTAACTCAATATATCTAAAATAAAAAAGAAATAAAATATTCGTGATTTACCTGCAATCTTCATTGGTTACAGTTATTCAAAAACACTTATACCAACCTATAAATCAGTACATTACACCATATTAACTTGATCATTTTATTACAAAAATCCTAATTATCGAATAAATCATCAATGGTTAAAGAATGATCAATTAATCCGATACTATGCTCGTTCGATTCCATACCAAAGGTGGTTATCATACTCCAAAATAATTGCTTGACTGTTTTGGTTTGAGTTTGAAATAAAGTCATTCTTTTTCTCAGCTGTGAAGCATAGTCCTTTGTTAAGGTATATGGTCCATTGTAAAACTTGATTTCAAACAGATTAATCACATGGTCACTTCTGTCCAATAGCAAGTCAATTTGAACTCCTTCACTTTGTTGTTTTCCTTTTTTATAATAGGAAGAAGCCTCTGAATAAATACCAGCGATACTCAAAGCTCTTTTGATTTGTTGTACATGTTTTAAGCAAATACTTTCAAAAGCAAAACCACTCCAGCTTTTCCAAGCTTGAGTCTGACTTAATTTTTCCCAAACCTGAGTCTCTCGGTGTATCTTATTAGCGATAAATTGCAAATAAAATAGAGAGTACTCATCCGTTAAACGATAGATTCGATCTTTCTTTTTCTTACCAAATGGTAGATACTCGGAGATAAATCCGGAATGTAGAAGCTCTTCTAAGACTCTCGTAGTACTTCCACCTTCCGTTAGCTTAGTCATGCGAATAAGCTCCAACCTTGTTAATCCTTGCCACTTGCTTGCTAAGGCCTTAATAATTGCAATATGATGTTCAGCCTTATTAAACAAAGCTGGATACAATCTAGAAAATTCAGTATTCAAGATACCATCTTTAGCAAAACAGATTTCATCTATATTTTGTGTGGCACTTTTACCAGCTTGTATTTCATTTAGGTAATGAGGAATACCGCCCATTGCCATATACAGCTGTGTAATTTGATAGCGATCTAACTTTATTCTCCTACTTCTCAGGAAAGCCTCTGTCTCTGCCAAATTAAAGGGTTCCAACTGAATGCGCTTAGTGATTCGATTATGCAACCCTCCTTTATCGTTGACGATTTTTTGTATCATCCACGAAGCTGCGGAACCACAAATTACCACCACAATATTGTGTTTGACCGCCCAGCTATTCCAAAAAAAACTAAACCCTTGCAAAAAACCAGATCTTGGATTAGCTAACCAAGGTACCTCATCGAAGAATACTACACGCTTTTCATTCTTGTCCCTTGTTTTTAGAAAATCAATTAATTGAACAAAGGCATCAAACCAATCTGCAGGCTTCTCGGCTGGCTTTTTTGACCTTTCAGATAAAGCAAAAGTAAAGTTCTTCAGCTGCCGTTGTAATGTGGCTTTTTGAATCCCCGTAATCTCAAAATCGATTTTATCTTTATAGACCCTGTCTCTTATACACATCTCCGAGC
>CAJXUM010000299.1 GCA_913060855.1 uncultured Lewinella sp.
CACTATCCTCTTCGTCGGCAGCGTCAGATGTGTATAAGAGACAGCCATGGTGCCAGGTGCGCATAAACAGCCACCTATTCCGAAACAAGTAGTAGGTTTTCAATGGGCTAAATTTGCCGATGGAGGTGGATTCTCGATGGTAGATATGAGATCGCCCGGTGTAGTAGATAGTCCACCCTTTCTGGCGAACTGCTTCGCAAAAATCTAGTTCTTCATAATATAAAAAATAACGCTCTGACATTAGGCCTGCCGCTGCAAAAACCGTGGCTCTCACCAACATACAGGCTCCATGTGCAAAATGCGTAGGTTTGGTATAATCAAAGCTACCATCATCTACTTGTAACTTAGCCTCATTCAGCCCTCGGCCTGTGAATCGACTAATCCCATTAATCCCTGCATATTGTAGAACTGTTGGGGAATCAGCATAATATATTTTCGGGCTAAGAATACCAATATCCTGCCGCTCCTCCATTAGTTCTACCATAGGTTCGAGGAAACCAGGAGGTACTAATGTGTCATTATTGATCATCAATATATAGTCCCCTGTAGCTTCCCGGATGGCTAAATTATTGCCCCCGGCAAATCCCAGGTTTTCTTGACTCACCATTACCCGAAGTCCTGGATAGTGTGCAGTGAAAAAATCCACTTGATCACTCAGGCTCCCATTATCGACAAGTATCAATTCTACTCGTTGATAGCTAATCGCCTGAATACTATCCAAGAAATCTGCCGTGATTTCAGCTTGCCTAAAATTCACTGATATAATAGATACTAAGGGCCTCTCTTTTTCCATACGAATCTACTCCCCTCTTTTTCTTCCGATCACTTGAATAGTATTACCCTTTTTCCGATGACGGAAGAGGAAATCAATACGCACCATCAGCTTAGCTAATGGTAGGCAAAGTAGTTGCCATACTGGCCCCGCTTTATGGGATAAATAGCCTAATTCCCAGCCCAATCGACTCCACCAGCCATCTCCGTAGGCTGCATACACCACATCAAAGCCTTCCTGCTGCATACGTTTTGACAAGCCTTCTAAATCATATACTTGCCCAATATGCTCATCCTCCAACCAGTGATGATGGTCTTCAAACCAATCTTCTGGCAAAATCGTCAGCTGGTCTTTGTTGGGTATTTTGATCAATAAATGCCCCCCCGTTTTTAGTTTCTCATGGGCTTGTTTAAATGGCATTTCGGCTTCTTTGATGTGCTCAAAGACATCCACGGAAAATACGAAATCATAAAACCCGCTGCGCTCTTCTAGCGTATCTATGGTACCGATATGAGTTTCTAAGTTCTTAAAGCCATTTTTCCGCGCCAATCGTTCGATATCTTGCACCGAACCAGCATTGATATCCAGGGCTGTAACCTGAGCATTAGGAAAAGCTTCCGCCATCATAAAAGAGTATTCACCATACCCACAGCCCAAATCAAGGACGGCACGGATTTTATCAAGAGGGAGCTGTTCGAGTAATTGCTTAAAAGTCAAGGCTCGCGCATAATTTCCGACTAAGGTATAGCCGAAAATACGCTTGATTACGCGAGCGAGGGTCGGATACTTTTTCATCCGACCACTCATTTGATCTTGCATTCTTCCAAATACGATATTCATGATCCTTGTTTCATAAGTTTTGCATTCTTAATTCAGTTATGGGTTGGCGATAAAATGACCAAATTCTTCGCCAAATTTCTTGTTGTCGAATAGGAATAATCCTTCGAATAAACAGCTGGCCTACAATCACAAATCCCCAAAGCGAAATGAGAGTGGCATAAGCCGCTCCTTGCATTCCCCAGAAAGAGATAAAGAGCCAATTCAACAAAATATTAAAACAAAGCCCCACCAGTAGGAAATAGAAATTCACTTTGGGTTTGCCGATAGCATCTAGGGTGATGCCAAATAAGCGTCCCCAAGGTTTGACCAAAACAGCAATTACCAAAATACTCAATACTGGTGCAGCTGGTAAATAATCTTCTCCAGCCAATAAGTAAATAATAGCCTCTGGAAAGAAAAAAACGAGTAGAACAATCGGTAAAGTCAGTGCTAAAAGATAACCCACTGATCGCTCATATATTTGTCCAATCCGATGGTAACCTTCTTCCTTTCCAGCCTCGGCAATACGGGGATAAATGGCCTGTGATAATCCAGACATGGGGATCTCCATATAATTGGTCACCCGAGTAGCCACGTTATAGAGGCCTACCATCACTGGATTAAGAAAAACAGCCAGCATCATCAGGTCTACTTTATTAAAAAACATGGAACTGAAATTGGTCCCCAATACATATTTCCCAAACTGGAATAGTTTTTTGACCCAAGAAAAATCTAATCGCCCCCATTTTAGGTACGAAGGTTTGTAGAAAGCGTATAGCAAAAGGGAGGGCACAGCGGCTATAAGTTGCAAAAGGGGTAGCTGATGCACAGCTAAACCTCCACTCCCCCACCAGAGCAATAGAATTCCTGCTATAAAAGTCAATCCATACAGTCCTTTGGACCAAAAAATTCCTTTAAAATCGTGCTTTGCCATGTGGATGACGTCAAAGTAACGTGCCGTTCCATGTACCAATGCGATCAAAGGATACCAGCGAATCAAAGCCGGCAATTCTGGTGCCGACCATAAAATGGCCAGTGGATAGCTCAATAAAATCAGCAAAAGACTGATAATAATAGTACTCGCTAGGCTGAGCAATAAACCCGCTGTTATAATTTGTCCTTGTTGACTTTCGTCTTCCAGGTAATATTTTACCACCGCATTTTGAGTCAAGCCTATTCTACCCATTTCAGCAAAGGAAGTGGGCGTCAAAAAGAGCACCCAAATACCAAAATCATAGGTCGGCATTATCCGAACTAAAAATAGAAAGCTAACGGCTGCCAAACCCAATTGTGCGCCATAGCCCAAGAGGGAATAGCTGCTTGATTTTAGCAATGATTGCTTGTTTTCAGGCATTGATATAATCTATTTTGCGTTTTTTTCCCTACCCATTCTAGCACTAATCAAGCCCAGCAAGAGGCCAATCGCAAAAAAAGTAAGTATAATATGCCACGGCATTCCTTCTCCAAGCATAATCTGTAATTATTTAGATGGATTAATGGTATCACCATGTGGTGTATGAATAAACTGTTGCTTCGCCTTTCCCATACTCAATAGCGACTTTAAGGCGTATAAAAATATCATCGGCAATTGTAGGAAGGCGTTGATATAAGGTGGTTGCCAAGTATAACTGGGCAAGGCCAGGACAAAGGAAAGTATATTCAAAAGTAAAAAAACGAAAAAGCCTACGGCCAATCCAGGCAATCCCAATAGTAAAGCGAGGACACCCATTATTCCTAAGGCTCCGGGAGTGATCAAACGAGGCGGCAATAGCATCTGAACCGCCTTGTTTAAGTAATCGATATTTCCCGCCACCAGGAAAGTACGGATGGCATGCGGAACAAAGCGTCTCGCATAATGAAATTGAGCAGCGATCCATCGACTCCGTTGCTTACTGAAGTGCGCTGGTTTACTCACTTTCTCATCATAGATCACAGCATCAGGAGCGTAAAAAATTTGCTCCCCATCACCAATCAATTGTAGTTCCAATTCCTTGTCAAAGCCTCCAATAGCATCCACCTTAGGCATTGTCCGTTGGAATAAACTAGCTTCGAAAGCCATGCCGGAGCCCGCTAGTCTTGCCGAAAGCCCTAAGACGGCATGACCTTTACAAAGAATATGATTGTTAACGGCTTCACTTAAACCATCCAAGATAGCCATGGGCGTATTGTGATTCTTGGCTGCTCGGCATCCCTGTACAACACGCTGTCCCAATTCAAAATGTCCATTTATTCTGGTCAGGAAATTGGGTGCCATGATATTATCAGCATCTAAAATGACAATGACATCAAAAATATTCTTGGGTATCTGATTCAAAGTCACATTAAGGGCCCTAGATTTAGTACTCTGCTCGAAGGCCACCTCCACCAATTGAATAGGTAGGGCCTTCAATGATTCAAGGGTTGCCTCTTGTAAGCTATCGGCTATGACAAAGACTTCATAATTGTCAGAAGGATAGTCTTGTTCCAAGGCATCTTTGGCCACTTTTACAATTACATTGTCTTCTTTGTAGGCAGGGATTAAGACGGCCATCTTACGCTGTCTGAAAACAGGAGGAAGCTCAGGCGCTCGCCAAAACTGTCCAGCCAATGAGAAAACAAGCTGATACAGTACCCCCCATCCTATGTAGGATAGGATTAACACAAATATTCCTATTAACACCCACTCCATCATAGCGCCTTTTCTTTTTCTTCCGCAATTATTTTATCATACATGGGACTCATACATATCAAGGGTATGGCAATGGCCATGATAATCCCGGTTGGGAACTGGCTGTATACCTGATTGCCGTAACTGGCTACCAATATGCCAAAGAAGGCAGCTAAAAGCGCCATGGCTCGATAACGAAGTTTCTGGTCTTTTAAATGCCAGACAATGCCGCACCCTTTTCCTAGGAAGTAACCTAGCATCAGTAAATGCAGACAGATTCCAACTAATCCCGTTTCCACCCAAATTCTCACATAATAACTATCTGTAGGTGTCCGAGCCAGTAAGGAATTAGGATTAAAGCGTTCTCCCCAGTAAGCCGAAGAACCAACCCCTCCCCCGAATGGCCGAGAAGATAAATATTGCGCAAAGGTTTGTTGATTTCTTAAACGAGCTTGCAGAGATGGGTTATTGACATCCAGCGCTGTGCGAAGCCTGGCCACGGGTTGAAAGGAATGCAAAGCATAGGTATTCTTTAAGCCATAATAGGTCAGACCTAGTAGCAAGAGCCCTGCCGTTAGTATCTTGAAGTTTTTACTCATAAAAAGATAGAGTACAAAACCACCGAGTAGTACGGCTGCAGCTCCACGCGTTCCAGAAAACAAGAAACCCGCCAGCGTCAAAGTGCCGACCAGGAAATAGATAAACCTGCTCTTCCATGAAAATGGGCCTATGAACAGCACCGCACACATCAAAGCTACCATAGCCTGGGAAGCGCCAAACTGGCCTGCATCACTGTAAAAAGAAAAGACTCTTAATACGCCATGCAGAACATGTTCCTTGGCATGTCCTCCTTCCCACAGCCAATACTCTTCTGCCGCATCTAGGCCAATAAACTGCTGCTTTAAGCCCCATAGCGCACCTAGGACTGAAATACCTAAAATCAAATTGATAAAGTACTTCATGTACTTCGGATGTCGCAAGAAAGCAAAAGCCAAATTAAAGCCCAATAACTGGTAAAACCCAACACCTCGCATGGCATAGCCCCAAGCTGCCACTCCTGGCATTTCTGGATTTACCAATTCTAATAAGATATATCCATACCAGACTAGTGACCACCATACTATATCGTTGAATAAGGGGCTCCAATCTCGGTCTTGAATTTTTTTCAGCAGTAAACCCACCCAGCCAATGACCAAGATAATGTCGACACTTAACCCCCAAGGATAGGGAATGTAGCGGCTAAAGCCCAAGACCACAAAAGAAGCAACGACTGCTGTCAAAGCACCAAAGGCAGGATTGAGGATAATCTTTCCAAAAAACAAGGCAATCAAAGGGATCATGGTAGCTACTAAAGCCCATTTGAGGTCTAGTACGCCTACAAGTCCGCCGATACATGCTGCCAAAAGAATCGGCAGTATAATCAGCGGTTTTTCCCGGAAAACATTTGATCCTACTTTATTTGTTAATGTTGCCATACAATTCTTTTTGAACTACCTACTTGAGGATAAAATCAAGTAAGTAACGTACTACAAAGCGGGTTGAAGTGCTTTTCCTGCTAAGGCGTCGGTCAAGGCGGCGTCAAATTCAGCGGCTCGATTCTTCCAGGAATTGGAAGCCGCAAAGGCTTTCCTTGCTTCCACGCTATCTGCTGTGTCCTCGATCAAAGCCTGTTGAACCACTGCTGAAAAGTCTTTAGCCGTCGCTGCCTCATAAGCCACCCCTTGAAACTCTGTTAGATTGGTAAAAGGAGTAGTTATGACTGGGATACCCATCGCCAGGTACTCATTAATCTTCAAGGGATAGATACCCGCTGTTAATCTATTGCACTTAAAGGGAATTAATCCCACCTGAAAGCCAGCCACGTAAGTAGACAATTCTGCAATTGGCTTAGGTCCCAGAAATTCACAATTGGCTAATTGTCCTAATCTATTGGCTTGCGTTTTTTCAACAATGCGTCCCACAAACTGAAATTGATATTCGGGATGCTGAATCATCAAGTCATAGAGTAGATCAAAATCCAATCGCTCATCTATAGAACCCAGGTAGCCGATGCGAACGCCTTTCTTTTCAGGGGCCTTCCGACTTTGGTTTTGGAAAAGGGCCAAGGAGACGCCATTTTTCACCAATTTGCATTGCTTGGTAAAAGGACGCTTGTCCTTTAGCAGCTGTGCGGATGAAACGATGGTTAGGTCTGCCTTTGCTAAGAAGGCTTTCTCATGTCGACTACCATGCTTACTGATCCAATTAGCCGCGCTAATTTCGTCATAGCAATAGTAGACAAGCAGTTCCTCTTTTAATTTACCAGCCAAAGCATTTCCCAAGGCAGGATTGAAAGCATTGAGGTGAATCGGTTTTTCAAAACCTAACTTTCTCATAGCCTTTCGGATGCTCCTTATTGCTATACGGGCATTGAATGCTAGAAAGAAATCATACGTTTCTGTTCCAGCTACCCAATTGGCAGGCAAAAAAGGAGGAAGAGTTAGTACGTGGACCTTAGCCGTAGGAGATACCTGCCGGCTAGTGAGTCGCGCGCCTAATCCTAGGATCGGTGCGACAGGAACCTTAGCTCCGGGCTTTAAGCCCATGACTACATCCTTCCAGGTATAGGGATAATCTATGTAAAGCACCTCATTACTTTCAGCCAATTCTGACATTAGTAACACCGTGGACTTCATATAGTCTCCCTCCCATTTAGGAAACCCAACACATACTATTTGCTTCGACCTTAGCATTGCGCTTCTATCTGTCGGCCAAAACCGGGTAAGCAATCATTTCATCTCCTTCCGTACTTCCTTTCCGGTAATTGCTATGCCCCATTCCACCAAGATAATCTTTCAAGACATCCTTCGTCACGCCATTTAGAATTACTCTAATTCTGTCTCTTATACACATCTCCGAGCCCACGAGACCGAGGCTGATCT
>CAJXUM010000300.1 GCA_913060855.1 uncultured Lewinella sp.
CTCGGAGATGTGTATAAGAGACAGATTCTGCTGAATTAAAACCACTTCATTAAGCAAAAGCCTTTTCGGAAGCCGCGCGGAGCACCCGTACAAAGAATGGGGTTCTAGGCTAACAAGATGTTGAACCTGGAACAGCGGGGCCTGTTAAACTTGGTGTTCAAGGCTAGTCAAGCACTTATCTTGCCCCGGTCGCTTACTCTGATATTTTGCATTTCCTGTGATAATCGATAACTTGCTAGGCGGGTGCATCGGAGTGTCAGTAAACAAGGTTGGAATCTTTAAAGTGAAATCTATTTTTTTAATAAGGAACTGTAAAAATCACATATGGACGCTCCTACGCTAAGTATTTTTATCTGGGGGATTTATGTTTTGCTAATGGGGGTACTATTACTTTTTATACCCGGCAAAACACTGACGCTGTTTGGACATGAGAAACCGAAAGATCATTGGGTAAGAGTTATTGGGATCATTGCGTTATCTCTTGGATACTTTTATTTGAATGCAGCTCAACATGAAGTTTATAGTTTTTACTGGGCATCTATTTATGCACGAGTTGCTGGATTCATTGCTTTTTCAGGACTAGTAATTTTCAAAATCGCTAAGCCTAAAATTATCCTTTTCGGATTAATTGACGCGCTCGGAGCAATTTGGACCTTGGTAACTTTGCTAAATTTGGAGTGATAATTCAATGGATTGGATAGGTAACTATGCGGAGATAGGAAAAACATACATTTCCAGATTTCATTAATCGTTCAAATTCACCGCTCAGAACGTTTTCGAGCGAAATCAAAACAGCCTCTACGGCGAAATAATTAAGCAATCGATATGACGATCATTGAACGAACCGACCCACAAATAGTGAAATGAACGAAGAATATATTAAACGAATCAACAAGGTCTTAAAATATATTGACGATAATTTAAAC
The DNA here is from genome assembly GCA_913060855.1 of uncultured Lewinella sp. Taxonomy (GTDB): domain Bacteria; phylum Bacteroidota; class Bacteroidia; order Chitinophagales; family Saprospiraceae; genus DT-111. The sequence goes on from CAJXUM010000300.1 coordinate 927, forward strand.
AAAGATTTATCATTGGAAAAATTATCTGCCATTGCCTATTATTCACCATTCCACTTGCATAGACTTTTTAAAGCATACACCAATGAAACACTTAATTCATTCATAAATCGCAAGCGAATTGAAAAAACTGCTTCATTGTTAATACACGAAAAAGACATAACTATAACTGAACTTGCATTGAATTACGGATTTAACAGCAATTCTTCTTTTTCAAGAGCTTTCAAAAAGTCCTATGGCGTAAGTCCTTCTGAATTTAAGAGATTAAGTACCGCTAATTATAGCAAGATTGGTAAAGTCGAAAGCAAGAATGGGCAAGTCCGACCAACATTTGAAGCATACATTTGCAACATTAATCAGCATAAAAATTGGATTAAAATGCATGCAAAAGTTGAAACTAAGGAAATAGCAAAATTAGACCTTGCTTTTCTGACGCAAATAGGCGTAAGCGGTTTGCACAATGCCTTTGAAAAATTGATTAAATGGGCAAGGCCCAAAGGACTGTTTGACAATCCTAGGACCAAAATGGCAAGGATTTACCATGACAATTTTAAGATAACTGAACCTGAGAAAGTTAGAATGAGTGCTTGTGTGGTTTTAAACGAGCCCATTGAAGTGAGTGGCGAGATTGGTCTTACTGTCATTGAAAAAGGAAAATGTATAGTGGGCCATTTTGAAATTGAACCCAAAGATTTTGAGAAATCGTGGAATGCACTTTTCGTTTGGATGAACGAAAGTGGCCATAAGAAAGCGGATAGAAACCCATTTGAAATATTCCACAATAATTTCAGTGAACATCCAGAAAACAAAGCTATTGTGGACTTCTATCTTCCCATTGTATAAGAAAATCAAAAGCCAAAAACATTAAAAGCTAAAAAAATGCTGACAAATATAAATCCAAAATTACCGATGCGTAATAAATCTGCCACCAGAGATTTTTACATCAATCAACTAGGTTTTCAAGAAATAGGTGATTATGAGGGGTATTTGATGGTACAAAAAGATAAAATAGAAATTCATTTTTTTGAATTTAAAGCACTTGACCCCAAAGAGAATTATGGACAAGTATATATACGAACCAACGACATTGACGGTTTATATAAATCTATGCTTGACCATAAAACCGCAATTCATCCAAACGGAGCTTTGCAGAACAAACCTTGGGGACAAAAGGAATTTGCCCTGCTTGATCCAGATAACAACTTGCTGACTTTCGGGCAAAGTATTTAAGCCTTGACAAACGTAGAAAAAACAACGAACCGCCAACACCGTATTTAAGCCATTGTTTGGTCCGTGCTGCTTTGGAAAATCCATAGGATTTTCCAAAGTGAGTTTTGTGCTTTCAAAGCTTCCTGCTAAACCACGCAACGCCTCATATGTAAACGGTTAGCTGCAAATCAACTTAATACCATGAATCGCACAACGGAGCAAACCCAACTAAACCATTCACGCCGGGATTTCCTAAAAAAGGGGAGTATCGCAGCACTTGGCGTAACACTTCCTTTGCACCAATCTTTTGCATTGCCAACTTCAGCTAAAAAGTTGAGAATCGGTATTGTTGGAGGACGTTTTGGTTGTTCCTTCCAGTTTCACGAACATCCCAACTGTATTGTTGAAGCAGTGAGTGATTTAAGACCGGAACGTCGTACTAAGCTAATGAATACCTATAAATGTTCGAAATCTTATAACTCCCTAGAAGAGTTGGTAAAGGATAAGAAGATAGACGCCGTTGCGGTATTTACAGAGGGACCAAATCATGTAAAACACGTACTGGAATGCCTGAAACATGGCAAACATGTACTTTGCGCCGTTCCGGCTATTTGGGGATCAATTACCGAAGCTGAAATGTTATTTGAAGCGGTAAAAAAATCGGGTTTAATTTATATGATGGCAGAAACCAGCTACTACCAACAGGCTACAATTTCTGCCAGGAATTTCTATAACGAAGGTAAGTTTGGCCATCTTTACTACTGTGAATCAGAATACCAACACGACGGTTTGGAGGAGCTTTATTTTGAAAACGGAAAACGTACCTGGCGACATGGGATGGCGCCAATGCATTATCCAACACATTGCACGGCTCACTTAATAGGGGTTACCGGAGAGCGTTTAACTCAGGTTAGCTGTCATGGATGGGGGGATGATGATCCAATTCTGAAAGACAATAGTTACAATAATCCCTTCTGGAATGAATCGGCGCTGTTTAAGACGAACCGTGGAAATAGTATGCGTGTAAATGTTTGGTGGAAAGGCGCTCATATGGGTTGTGAGCGGGCACAATGGATTGGAAATAAAATGAGTTTTTATACGCCCAATCCGCTTGGAAGCGATTCCATTATTATCAATTCAACTACAAAATTGGGAAAAGACGATGCTGGTTTTGTACGCACTGCAGCAAAAAAAGAGAAATACGACCAACCCAAGTGGTGGGAAACTGAACTCCTTCCTGAGCCTTTAAGACACAATAGCGGACATCATGGATCGCATACATTTATCACGCATGAATTTGTGGAAGCATGTTTAAATGAAAGAAAACCAACGGTTGATATTCATGAAGCGCTCGCCTATACCGTTCCAGGTGTAATAGCACATGAATCCGCTTTAAAAGGTGGGATTTCAATTGATATTCCACAATTTGACTAAATAACTTCAGCGCATATTGCCAAGGTTAGATATTTATGCTGGCCTTTATCGCCCGGCGGAAACGACTACAGATGAATTATTTCTTGGCTGCTTTGATGGAGATGGAGTAAATGATTGTTGTCACTTAAATGGGGTAATAGATGAGTTACAATTTTATAGCTCCCTGAAGGTGGAAGTAAATGATACCCTAATGCATACAAGCTGTGAATCCGAGGAATACCGAAGGGTGATAAACAATACGGTATATGACATCACTAATCCAAAGGGAACCGAAATAGTTGCGTCAGGTTGCTTTCGCGATACCCTACTTACCATCGATTTGACGTTTTTGCCTAGTTCTGAGATAACAATAGAAGAATCTCTTTGTAAAGGCGGAAATTATCAATTAGAGGTGAACGAGACCATTTACGATATCAATAATCCTTCTGGTGTAGAAATACTCTCTACCGTAGATGGATGTGATTCGACCATTTTGATTAATTTGAATTTTACGGACGAAATTGTTGAAGAGTTTAATGTAGTAGTCTGCGAGGGAGAAGACTATTCCGTCGAAATAAATGGGACGATCTATAACCAGAATAATCCTACAGGTGTTGAAGCTTTTAATTTGGATCAGTGCGATTCTGTTGTCATGGTCAATTTGGAATTTGCTGAACCCAGTACCGATTCAATCTTGTATTCCGGTTGCAGGGAGGATGGATATTCGGTAGTGGTCAATGATGTTATTTATGATGAAACCAATCCGGAAGGGGTTGAGGTGTTGCAAAATAGTTTTGGATGCGATTCCCTCATTTATATTGACTTGGAATATATAGATGGGGGCTGTGATTTTTTCATCCCAAATGTAATAAATACAAAATCTGAGTATCCCAACAATACTTTTCAAATATACACTTCTGATACTTGTGAATATTCGATTGAGAAATTCTTCATTTTTGACAGGTGGGGAGCTATGGTTTATGCAGGTGAAGGACCCGTATCCTGGGATGGGGTTTTTAATGGAAAGAAAGTAGGGCAAGGTGTTTATGTATACTACTTAATAATTGATAATCAATGTAGTAGCCTTACGAAGACCGGTTCGATTGTCGTACTGAACTAACTATGTTTTTCTCTTTCCCGACAACTTAAGCTAAGGCAAAAAAAAAGCAAGGAAGAGTCACTAAGATTCCTCTCCTTGCCTAAAATCAATGATACTATTCTTTAGCTTTTTAAACAGCTATTTAGGTTCAGTCTCTAAGAATAGAAAGCTTATTCTATCTGTATAATCTGATCAGCAGTGACTCGATGCGTATTCCCATCTGGATCAGTAGCTTCCACGATCACACTATAAGTTCCCTTGGCAAGCTCATCTGAGCTAATTAAAGCTTCAAGTAGATAGAGGCTTTGACTTCCAGATGGATTGGTAGCTCCTATAATAGCTTGTGTATTACCTGCGGCGTCTTGAAGTATTAGACTACCCTTATAGCTGCCATCTTGGCTATTATAAGGATCTAATACTTCAATTTGAGCCACTATGGTATCGGGAGTAGGTAAGCTAAGAGAGAGCGCGTTTTTATCAAGAGCAATACCTTGAATCTTTGGACTTCCGATCAGTTCTATATTTACGACAGGTCGGGCTTCGTCTTTTAGGTCAATAAAATAAAAGACTGGCTCAAAACCAGGATGATTAATGCTCAAAGATATCTCATCCCATAAGTCATTCAGGCGATAATAGCCCTCCAAGTCTGTCTTAGCGGATTGAACACTTGCAGTAGCTTGCCCACTAGATGATGCTGCCTCAAAAGCTGCTGAAACGGAAATCCCAGCTACGGGTTTACCGTTTGTATCCCTTAGGTACCCTTCTATCTCCCCCTGAACGGGAAGAAAAACTACATGCTCACAGCTCAGTTGAAAAAGTAGGCATAAAAAGCATGTAATTTGGAGACTGTATTTTTTCATTGTTGGTTGAATTTATTGCTAACTCCCTAAAACCTTTCTATCCTGTAAGCGGCTGTTTTGAAACATGGCACTAATCTTCTCATGATGTTTCAGCTTTTATCGGTCCATTATTCACCTCAAAAGAGCTTTGTCTAATGAAAAAATACATCCTAATCATCCTCAGCACACATGTCTAAACAGGCCCTTAAGGGAAAGAAACTTTGCGTTAATTATTTTTTCTGGCCTTCCTGGCTGCTTTCCGGTTCTTCCTCATCGTTTTCTTTGACTTGTTATACTGTAAGAACTCTGGATCTTGCTCTATGACTTGTTCCACTTCATTTTCAAGCGGGGTCATTTTGCGAATCTCCTGGTAGGCACCAATATCTGTGATTGGATGTAAATAGGGAGTTATATACATTACCCGTTCGATGTAGTTTTTAATCTCTCGTTTGTTTTTGAACAACATGCCTAAGAGGGGAATGCTTTTAAGAATGGGTACACCTCCCTCTAAGATATTCGTGTTTTCTATGATCAACCCTCCTAAAATCAGGGTATGCCCGTCTCTTACATCTACCTCTGTGGTAATACTATTTTCTTCAATTAGAAATTCTCCTGAATTGGAAAAAGGCAGAAATTCTGAAATAACACCACTGATTTGTAGGTGGATTATAGAGTCATGCGTTGGGACTGGCGTCACCCGGAGGTCAATACCTGCTTCAATATTTTGTAAGGAGGTTGTCACACCGTTAATAGTTGCCGTCTCCAGAATTATAGTTCTACGATCTTTGATATTTAAATTAGCCATTTTCCCACTTTCAACCACCAGGTGTGGATTAGTCAACACCTTAGCCCGGTCATTACTGACCATCGCCTTTAAATTGAATTGGAAATTTGGAGTCAATTTGGTTACCGCATTGTAAAGAAAAGTTAGATTCTTTCCCGATGCCCCTGGGGTATAGTTTACACCATTAAAATTACCAGATGTACCATTGGTAATATCTATTCCCCAATCGAAATCATGTTCGTGAAAATATTCTACCAACATAAACTCGACGGTAACCATCATCTGTTTAGTATCGAGCATTTCCAACTGTTGAACGGCCAAGGCAATATCTGAAGAATCTCCTACCATAATAAGCCGGTTCCCTTCTTTATGTTCGTAGACCTCCACCTTCTGATTGACTTGCTCAAATTTTTGTAGTACTACATCTGAAATGAGGTTTTTGATCTTATATTCTTGCACTGTTTGCTGAGCCGATAAGTTTAAGGAGAGCCCGAGCAGATAAAAGAGCAGGCAAATACTTTTGATTTTTTTTAAATTTTTCATGTTGTATCATTGATATTTTTAAACAGCTGCCCATTAGGAAATGGATCGTTAGATACCTTCCGAAGGGCAATACAAAGATGGACCTACTTAACAGGAGAAAAGTGCACTATTGTGTCATAAAGGAAGACTATTGTATTAGTGCTTGCGGGTACATCAGAAGCTACTATCAGTTGAGTTTAAGTTGATACCTGATAAATCCATGACCTGGATTATCAGTATCCTCATTTTGTTTTTTACTAATACGAATGGACTTAACAACGGTCTTTTCCACATAACTACTTCCTCCGCCACCGCCACTGTCTCTTATACACATCTCCGAGCCCACGAGACCGAGGCTGATCTCG
>CAJXUM010000301.1 GCA_913060855.1 uncultured Lewinella sp.
ACGAGATCAGCCTCGGTCTCGTGGGCTCGGAGATGTGTATAAGAGACAGCCTACATTTTTAGTGATTAAAATTACGATTATCTAGATATTTTGGGGATTTTTATCCTTCCAAAGCAAATTCAACTTCTTTCAGGTCTTAACGATACAATTATGAAGCATCTTCTCCCATTGTTTGTAATTTTAATTTTACATACCAGCCTAGGAGCCCAATACCTTGAAGTAGGTATACTGGGCGGTGGCGCTAATTACCAAGGTGATTTATCCAATAATTCTTCTACGGTTTACCTCGGCCAGACGCAGTTTGCTGGCGGCGTATTCGGTCGATATAATATCGGCGACTTCATCAGCCTGCGATTAGGGCTAAATTATACCTCGCTCTCTGGGGCTGATGCCAATGCCCCAGTTGGGGTGTTTAGGGATCGGAATTTGAACTTCCGCACGGATATATATGAGGCTTCACTGATCGGTGAATTTAATATCATGCGTTATCAGCCTTACAACCTTTCTTCGCCATTTTCTCCCTATATCTTTGGCGGTATTGCTTTTTTCACCTTCAACCCTAAAACGGAATACGAAGGTCAATTGATAGCACTCCAGCCGCTAGATACAGAAGGACAAGGACTACCTGACCGGCCCGCACCCTATGAGACCAAGCAGTTTGCCGTTCCTTTTGGATTCGGCTTGAAATATGCGCTAAATGATCAATGGAATGTGGGTATTGAATTAGGTATTCGTAAGACTTTCACAGATTACATTGACGATGTCAGTACTACTTACGTGTCTTACAATGAATTACTTACTTCAAAGGGCGAACTAAGCGCTGCGCTGGCTAATCGCCAAGGAGAGTTGCTAGGCTCTGATCCTGTTGTTGTGCCTACGGGTACACAAAGAGGAGATGGTAAAACGTCGGATACCTATTTTATTCTAGGTATGACTATTTCCTATAACTTCTTCGATAATGGATTGGCAGGTAGTAGAAACAGATTGCGCAGAGGTAAGCGTGGATGTCGAACAGATTAAGGGCTTCTTGATCAGCTTAGGTAAAAAGCTTAGGCTGGGAACAGCAAGTGTTTAATAGAAATGATCCTGAATGATACTATTCAGGATCATTTTTATTTCATTTAGTAAGACGAATTAAATAAGTTGCGCCAGAATACGTAGTTATTTTGTTCGTCTAACTTATCCCAGTTGGGCGACTTCAAGCATTTTATCTTCCACCTTCTGCACCAATTCGACGAAATGAGGATCTCGTTTGGTTTCTTTAGTCCGATGGAAAGGAAGGTCAACATGAATATGCTCCACCACTCTTGAAGGTTGTGATTTTAAGATATAGATATCATCTCCGAGGTACACTGCTTCACCAATATCATGGGTCACGAAAATTACCGTGGGATGAAATTTGAGCCAGATCTTTGCCAGCATATCCTGCATTTGCAAACGAGTATTGATATCGAGTGCGCCAAAGGGCTCATCCATTAGTAAAACATCCGGGTTAGCTAATAAGCTCCTGGCTATGGCTACCCGTTGTAGCTGCCCACCCGATAAGGTAGGGTATTGTGCAAATTTTTCTTCATGTCCAAGGAGGCCTACCATTTCAATCATTTCCATGGCTTTCTCCTTTCTTTCTTTTTCTTCTATCCCTTGAAATTTGAGAGCGAGAGAGACATTTTCCAAAACAGTCAACCAAGGAAGAGAGGAGTATTGTTGAAAAACCATTCCGACTCGCCTACCATCATCAATCGGTTTACCATGTATCAAGACTTCTCCCGCAGTTGGCTTTTGTAAGCCTGCGATATACCTCAGCAAGGTAGATTTCCCACTTCCAGACATCCCCAATATCACGACAAACTGCCCTTGCGCAGGCTTGTCTTCCACCATAAAATCTAAGCCCTTTATAATAAAAGATTCTCCACCATCATAGCTTTGATCAATCTGCCGAAGCTCAATTATATTTGCCTGTTCTGTATCTGGAAATAAACTCATTTTATTCGCTTTAAAGTTTGCCATAACACAATCGTAGAACCCTCGCTTTTCCTATTCAACGATTTCTTATCATTCGACACTTGCTTGCCGCAATTTATACTCCCCATAAATACTAATCAAGGCACCAGTAATCGCCAAAATAACCGCAAAACTCCCCATCATTCCAGCGGTAGAAGGAATCAAAGTAGGAATAACGATAGCTAATGTAATCGCCAATAAGATGGCGAAGATTCCGTACTCAACTTCTTTAATTCCAGCCAGGTGTTTTTTATAGTATTTATGCGGAAATAATCTTCTATCCATATAAACAAAAATACGATCTTGCAGAAATCCAATCAGGACAATCACAATCAATATTGCAAATACCTTCTCCAACTGTCCTTGCCTTGCCTTGATGTAAATTAGTGCCCCAATCCCACCTTGCCGATTCAAGAGTTCAGCAATAATAATATAGGTCCAGGAAATAGCAGTTAGCACCCGTATGTCATCCATTAACTTCGAAAAGACGGAAGGGAAATAGACAGACCTGATCGTTTGCCAATCAGTAGCGCCCAAGGTAAAGACCGTTTTGAGATAAACATCCTGGACTTCATCTATCCTTTGAACCACTACGGGGAGCATATACACCAGTATACCAAAGGCTAGAAATGCAATTTTCATTTCATCTTCTATCCCAAACCAGATAATAAATAGCCCTGTGAGTGCCGTCAAGGGGAGATAACGCAATGCATCTACCTGTTTACTAAACAAGCCTCGAAACAAGGGTATTAGCCCAATTAAAAAGCCTAGGGATAAGGACAGTACAACTGCCCAAAAATACCCCTGTAGATTTCGCCAGATCGACAGCCAAGTATTATGTACCAAGCTATCTTCCGTAAGCAAGCCTGGAAAAGCGCCCACTACTTTATCTGGTGGAGGCAGTAAAGGATATACCTTCTTAAATTCAGTGGCGTTGGCAAACTTTAGCGAGTCAGCTCGTGCCAAGGAATCCCTATCGATCGACTGAAGGGTAGAATCCTGCAAAATGGAAGATGGAAGGCGGGTCTCATAGTCATCAATAACAGGAATTTGTCGGGATAGTGCCTCTGACAATATCCACCAAATTCCGATAAAAATGATGAGACCAATGAAGCCTAATGTTAGGCTCTGGGTTTTGGTTAGTTTTCCTCTAAGTTTGAATAAGGACATGCGTACCTTTTATTTTCGAAACGAAATATAGGCTTTTTTACGGATATGAAGGGCATTGAGTTACTTCGTCCCCTTTATACCTATTCTAAGTGCTACTTATCTTCCTACAAAATTGGCCAAGGAGTCGGATTTTATACCTTATCTCTCAAGTAATACCTTACACCAAGGTAAAACTCTCTTCCCCTAATGGGTCCCCAAACCGAACTCGTATCAAAGTAGGGCCCAAAAGGGTTTTGCCAGCTGAGAATAGGGCGGGTCTGCCTAAAATCAAAAATATTCTCGCATCCTGTGTACACCTCCATCGTCTTAAAGTTATAGGTAAACTGGCTATTTACCACGATAAAAGGTTGGGAGAAGTCAGGTCGCTGAAATGCGATTGGATTCGATTTCGTATCAGGTAAACGTTGCCTTCCAGACCAATGTGCGTTCACATCAAAGTGAAACTTCTTTGATAAAGGCTTGTAGCTAAAGGTCGTAAGTATTTTATGCTTTGAATTAAAGGGTAAAACCTCTTTTCCTTCACTAGTTTTGCGATAAACGTCAAGGTAATTATAGCCTACTTTAAATTCAACTTGTTCATAAAGTCTAGCATACAATTCTACCTGAAAACCATTGCCCACACTTGTTCCTGTATAATTCTTGATGATAGCTTTGGTAGGGTCGGTGTCATAGTCTGGGAAAATCTGGTTTTGGAATTCCGTTCGATAATAATCTGTACTTAGCGATCCAGAGAGGTGCTTAGCCTCAAATTTCTGCGTAAAATTAAACCCGTAATTGACGGCCTCCTCTGCTTGTAATTCCTCTTCAAAAATAATATCTCGAGAACTTACCAATAAGTTGATATTTTCACTAAACAGGTTCGCTGTTCTCCAGCCGGTACCGATGTTGGCTCGTATGGTGGATTGTAATCCAATGTTATATTTCAGCAGTGTTCTGGGTGTAAAGATGGTGCCAAAGGTATTATGATGATCACCTCTAATCCCCACAATCCAGGTTAATTTATTAGCTAAGAAACTCATGGTATTCTCGGCAAAAAGGCCTGGAATAATCTCTTTTCGAAGATAATTGCCATCGTAGGTTCTCAGCAAGGTGTTGTTGGTAAATGCAATATCCTCATTCAAATTGAGGTACCTAAAACTCAACCCTGTCTTTAACCCATGATTGCCATAATTCAATTCATATTGCAAGTTTCCGTAAAAATTGGTCTGCTGTGCCTGGTAATCCACCGTTCCAAAGTACGATTGTTGGTTCTGATGAAAGGTAGAAGCCTGAAAAACAATGCTATGAATATCATCAAATCGATAGGCTGATTTGGTCCAGAATTCAGGCTGATTCAAGTTGACCGTTTGGCCATAGACTTCAGCACTGCCCTTGTCCGTTTCAGGATCAAAGTCAGATTGCCCACCAATCCGTTTTTCATGCAGAAAACGGATACCGATCTTGCTCGACCAGCCCCATTCTCCTTCGTTTCCATACTTCCAGGTGTTAGCTAGGGAATATCTGCTGAGTAAAGGTAAATCCAGGAAATCATCTTTGTCTCGGTCTCTCCTATTGGCAGGTAAAACCGCATGTATAGCCGTCAGGTTACTCCATTTTCCTTTCTTGAAGGTATAATTCGCATTGAAGTGCTTTTCCAAAAAGCTATTCAAGTAGACATTCAGTAAAAGCTTATCTGCCCCTTCCGGGTCTTTAGTGGTCACATTAATTTGTCCGCTAATACTTTCGTAGCCTTGCAGTACACTATTGGCACCTTTAGCGATAAAAATATCGTCGACCAACGTACCGGGAATACTGCTTATTCCATAGGTGAAAGATAGGCCTTGAATCATCGGTAGGCCATTAATCAGCACCTGATTATAAACCCCTGACAAGCCGAGAATACGCAATTCTTTGGAATTGGTAATTACATTAGTCGTCTGCGGGTGAACGGAAGATTGTGTAGAAAAACACCCTGCCAAATCACAGCAGGCCGCCTTTTTCAATTCTGTCTGGGTAATTTGCTCGGTCTTAATCGCATCGATGCTAGAAGTAATAATCCCGTCTCGTTGTCCCTTCACTAAAACTTCCTGTAGTGAATTTTCGGCAATAAGCTTGAAAGCAATGTTCACTTGATTAGTTACCGCCATCGTATCGGAGGTATAGCCGATATAACTAGCTACTAAGCTTTTATCGGAAATATTTTCTAATGGAATTTCAAATTCACCATCATCCCCTGTGATGACACCCATCGAAGTGCCTTGCCAATACACATTGGCGCCGACGAGGGGTTCTTTTTTATTATTGGTTATCTTCCCTGAGATCGTTTGAGCAGCAATACCGAACGGAAATAGTAAACCAATAATGACTATGTATTTTATCATTATTCATTACACTTTTGGTTCTCTGACACTTTTAGCGCCTATTTAGAGAACAAAGAAGCTGTTCTGAAATAGAGGCTCATTGGGTGGTGGGCTGTCGCCCAAATCCATGCATAAGAGCTTCTGAGCTCTATTTCAAAACAATTTCCTAATTTATTATTTACAGTTTCACCTTATAAGGTCGATCGGCAGGATTTTTGCATCCAGCTGTATCCTCAATGGCGGCTTGTATCTCTTTTTCTGTGACCAAAGAAGGGCTCATGATTATTTCAAATTTTGTGATCGCTCCTTTCTTCAAGGTCTTACAGCTACTCACCCCATCTAATTTTTCCACATTCGCTGCAATGGATTTTATATCATCTGCACAACCTACCCCTTTTACCTTTACAGTAATGGTTTCACTATTATTTTCTTCTTGTACTTGAGCTGTAGCTTGTGAAAACGCCATGTTCGCAGTAAACGTCATAGCCACAAAAGTCAATACTAATATTTTGAAAGTCTTCATGATTGAAATTTTCATACCTCGCTTTTATCTAAGGACACTCATCATTACTTCTTAAGGTTCATAATTGATTGTCAATAATCTACCATGAACCAATGTGTTACATTAGAGACAAGCTAAGTTGTTGAATAATAGAATAGTACGATAATAAGTTCTTCAGAAAATCAATTGATATTCTTCTCTGCGCATTTTTAAAAATAGCCTGTAACAACAAAAAGGATGTTGTAATCCACTTTCATTGAGTCTTCAAACCTAATATTATCAGAGAAGTAGTCGACTAAACTGTTTTGGGCGGATGCCAAAAGTCAGAGGTGAATGGAGTAGATAAAATAGACTGATAGGAAAAATTTCTTTCGGTAGAGATTTCCAGGTTTTTCTCGTTAGCACTAGGTGTAACAAAAGACAAAATAAAACCGGTGCAACAAGCTTGAAAGGGATTACATGAATTGCCCCCACAATTTCCCTTCTGCTCTGAATCGCTGTCTGAACCATCAGACAAAGGAACCGCTTCACAGCTCTCAACACAACAGCCTTGTTCATTGCCATGCGACAATAATAGCAGATCAACCCCAGGCTTGAATGCAAGGAGTGTAATAGTTGCTGTAATTATGATCGCTATAAATTTCATCTGGCGCCAAAGGTAGGCATTTTTCAAAGAACTGTCAATGACCAAAACAGTAAATACCCTAATAGAAAGAAGGCCCTGCATTTCCAATTCCTAGTACTGACCGGCCTCCTTATTAATGCTGAAAAACAGCCAAAGAGAAGACCAGCAGTGAATTTGGAAAGAAAGCGGAAAATAATACCTTTACTTACTGTAGGCCATTCATATAATGTTTTTGCAAAGAAACGGCTATCCGATATTTCTACACGCATCCAAATCTTTGACCATCGATAATTTAATCAAAAGACTAAACGTACAAGTCCAACTCTTCCGTCGATGGCTTATTTTCTATCGCCAGGCAGTGACTATTTATGATATTCACTCTCCCTTTGTATTCCAATTGGTGCGAGCTATGTTGGAAGATCGGCGTAGATTCTACGTGTTTTCGGATCTAGCGGGCTTAAGAGCTGTCTCTTATACACATCTGACGCTGCCGACGAAGAGGATAGTGT
>CAJXUM010000302.1 GCA_913060855.1 uncultured Lewinella sp.
TCGTGGGCTCGGAGATGTGTATAAGAGACAGGATACACTCAAGTTGATGGAAGTATCAAGGCCATTTGAATTTCGCGACCCGATTGGAGAACCTTACTTCAGACTCGTTCAAGTACAGTCGCGAACGACGCCTCATAAGGCCAATTTGCAGCAAGATTATTCCAAGATTAGAAAGGCGGCCATTCAGTCTAAGCAGAATGACTTTATTTCTGAATGGGTAGTCAATACGGTAGGAGCCACTTTTATTCAAATAGATGGCATGTTTAAAGGCTGTCCGATTCTGGAAAAGTGGGGCGAAGATGGCCGGGCAAGGCCTTAGCGTAATACTACTAACTGCATCATAACGCAAAAGAAAGGCGGAAATGGGGAATTATAGCAATAGCTGTCCCGTTTCCGCCTTTCTTTTGGGGCTAACTTATCTCAAAAGCTGTTCGTCTTGCATGCTCAATTGATAAGCTTGGGCAAAAGCGGCGGGTGAAGGTTTAAAAGAAAGAAATACCAGTATACCGATTGCGAAGAATAGGAGCAAGGTCTGATTTTGCTGGAGTAAAGCAATAATTAGAATCATAATATTGACTCCTTCTGCCAGCACCCACCTTAGCAGTAGACTTTTACGATAAGTATTCAATTTTTCATGTGCATCCTGCTTTTTAGCCAGGGCCTGATCACGAAATAGATTACCGATGGCCCTAGCACCGAAAAATACAGCGATTAGTCCTGCTGCTGCTAGCATCAATTGCGTATTGTGATCGATAGGTAGAACCTCTGAAGCCCCTATGGAACCCCAAACGACGTAGAGGATGATCAAAAAAAACAGCACCTGCCCGATGAGCAAAGCGGCATACATGAGGTTTAGGTTTTTAAAATGTTCTTTCATGTTATGGTTATTGATGAGGAATAGTCAAGACCTGAAACAGCGCAGATTTGCTCCAGTTTCACTTTTATAAAGATCTATTGGGTGTGTGTTGATGAGAATTTGAAAAGAAAAATCAAAGCCAATCCAGGTTCTTTGAGGCTTCATCCGCCATTCGATACCGTAAATTTTTAGACTTGGAATATCCTTAGATAGTTGGGAGCGTTACGAATTGCTGGTATAAATGCGAAAACCCGTAACGCTCCAAGCTTAAGACATAGCAAAGACGCTTATTTCTTATAGATTAGCTCGTTTTTAAAGAATTATTCGACGCCGTGCATCATACGTTTGATCGGTTTGTTTAATAAAACTAGAGCTGCGCCAGCACTAAAAGCCATCACCACAAAAATGGTAAAGAAGCTGGACATGGATGTCGCCTTCGAAATATCATCGATATAACTACCAATCATACCCCCGGTAAAGTTGGCCACGAAATTGGCAATGTACCAGATACCAAACATGAGCGCCATGAGGCGCATGGGGGATAATTTGTTGACCAAGGATAGGCCTACCGGTGATAAGCATAATTCGCCTACGGTATGGAAAAAATAGGCCAAGACCAACCAGATCATACTGACACTAGCCGTTTGTGCTCCCGCGGGGATCGTAGATGCTCCCACAACCAATGCGCCAAAACCTATTCCCAATAAAAATAAACCGATGGCTAGTTTGATTGGGCCCGAAGGATTAATGGATGTACCCGCTAGCCGTACCCACATCATAGAAAACAAAGGGGCTAGTGATATTATGAAAAAGGAGTTGAGTGTTCCAAACCATGAGGCTGGAACCTCCAAAGTCTCATTATTAAAGTTGTTGTAGTTGATCCAAATGATAATTCCCCAAATAATCAAGAAACTGATTCCTGTAAATACGATGGTGAGCGGAAATGCCTCGAAAATTTTCTTGGCTAAACTAACCAGTACCCAAGTCAATAATAGCATGGGGATAAAGGTGAGCAACAAGCTTATTCCTCTAAACCAAGTAACGGCCACGGGCGTAGTCAGGTCTCGTTCTGTATAATCATTAGCGAAGATGGTCATAGTGCCACCTGCCTGCTCAAATGCCAACCAAAAGAATACCACAAAAAAGGCAAAAAGGCTAATCACGGTAATGCGATCTCTCTCCACCTTGGGGTATTTTCTCAAACGCAAAACGACATAAGTGACGAAGACGAATAAGAAGGGCAGCAGATAGAGGAATTTATCCAGCGGGCTCTCTGTTTGATAGAGGTTCCAGAAGATAATTGTTCCCACAAAGAAGGCAATACTAAGTCCGCCCCAAATCCAGTCTTGGCGAGTAAAAGGCACGATTTTTTCGCCATGCTCTATCTGTCCTGCATCTTTCTTGTCTGGTGCTTCTCCGAGTTTGCCAAATATCTTTTGAGCGAAATGAAACTGCAACATGCCAAAAAACATGAAAATACCAGCTGCTCCAAAACCCCAGTTCCAGCCGACATTCTCTCCCAGGTAACCACAAATGAGGATACCCAAGAAGGCTCCTGCATTCACACCCATGTAGAAGATCGTATAGGCACCATCCTTTAATGGACTACCGTCTGGGTACATTTGCCCCACAATCGGGGTTATATTAGGTTTGAAAAGACCATTACCAATGATCAGTAACGCCAAGCCCATCACAAAAGTAGACAAGGTTTCAAAGGCTAAAACGGCATGTCCGAGCGTCATCAAGGCCGCCCCAAAAACAACCGCTTTCCGATAACCAATATATCGATCGGCTATCATCCCCCCAATAATCGGCGTACCATAAACCAGACTTGTGTAAACGGCGTACCAGGTCAAGGCCTCCGAGCGTTCCCATCCAAAACCACCTTCTGAGATGGTACTGGTTAGAAAGAGAACGAAAATAGCGCGCATACCGTAATAACTGAAGCGCTCCCACATCTCTGTAAAGAAAAGCACAAAGAGGCCTACCGGGTGGCCAATGATCGTTTCCTGGTTCGTCACTGAACCGCTAAAAGTCTGACTCATGTTATTGATTTTCTTAGTTCGCCGTTAAGTCGTTTAGGGTGTTTAAAGTTTAAGGCTTAAAGTCTAGGGTTTAGGGCTTAAAGTTTAGGGTTTAAGGTGTAGAGTTTAAGATCTAGTCGTTTAAACCAAGGCCCCGCCCTTAACTTCAAACTCACTACCTTCATTAAACATTAAACATTCTTCCTCTACTTCACATCTCCCATCCACTTCATCAGCCACGGACTCAATATCAACAAGACAATTCCCGCTCCGACAGAGGTGGTAACGACCGACATAAAGAGATCGGGCATTTGCGCCACACTTTCATCATCAAAATTACCAGCGATCAAACCGGCAATCAAGTTACCAAAAGCCGTACCCACAAACCACATTCCCATCATCTGACTGACATATCTTTTGGGAGCTAGTTTGGTCGTTGTACTCAGACCGACTGGACTTAGCGTCAACTCACCGACCGTATGTAAGAAATAAGTAAGGATCAAGTAGAAGGGTGCCGCTTCTAGGCCAGAAGCAGCGATATCTGCCGCTTTCACCATCACAAAAAAGCCAAGGCCGAGCATGATCAAGCCAAAACCGAACTTCAGTGGCGTCCTTGGATTTAGGTTCCGTTTGGCCAATTCGACCCACAGCCATCCAAATATCGGCGCAAAGATGATGATAAACATCGCGTTGATAGATTGGTACCAAGATGCGGGTACCTCCCAGCCGCCGATTACTCGGTCGGTATAGCGATCAGCAAATAAATTAAGTGAAGAACCCGCTTGCTCAAAACCGGCCCAAAACATGGCCGCACCCAATACTAAGAAAAAGATGACTATCACCTTCTTTCTTTCATCAGTGGTAAGACCACCCGCAATCACCACATATAAAAAGTAGAGCACGATAATAATGGCAATGAGTACGCCTACTGCCTCCGCTAATCCACGTGCGGTGAATAAGTCAATGGTTCCAGTCATTTGAAGCGCGGCAATAATCGCTATCGCGATCCCAGTAAATACCAAGCCGATCACTTTGGTTTGGCCAGCATCAGCACCTTCATTGTTATCACTGTCTTTATTAGGATGCAGACCGATATCACCCAAGTTTTTTTCAGCACTCATTCTATAATAGATGAGGCCGAACAACATCCCAAAGCCCGCTAGCGCAAAGCCTAGGTGCCAGTCAATTTCCTCTGCAACATATCCACAAATAAGCGGCCCCAAAAAGGCGCCCACATTGATACCCATGTAAAAGATAGAGAAACCCGCATCACGTCTAGCAGGCTCATCTTCCGAATACAAAGAACCTACAATAGCACTGATATTAGGCTTTAGCAGGCCTGTGCCCACCACTATAAATACAAGTCCGATATAAAAGGCAAAGACCGCGGGAATCGCTAAGATAAAATGCCCGAGCATGATAATAATTCCCCCGTACCAAATCGACTTCCGCGTTCCAATTACTCGATCGGCCATCCATCCTCCGGGCAAAGCCAACAGATAAACCCCTGCGGTATACAAACCGTAGATAGCCGCTGATTTCGTTTCGTCAAACCCCAGGCCACCTTCCGATGCCGCTGTTGTCATAAAAAGAATCAGCAAGGCGCGCATGCCGTAGTAACTAAAACGTTCCCACATTTCGGTAAAGAAGAGTGTAGACAAGCCGGCTGGGTGGCCGAAAAAACCTGTCGTGTTCGTCGAAGATTCTGCCATTTTTTCGATTTGAGTGGTTAATCTAAGTAAGTGCTTGGGCATAAAGCAAATAAAAGGTAAGCGGGTTAGGGCTTAGGTTTGCCTTATGCCTATCATCCTATTTAAGTTTTATTGAATTGGGTGTTCTTGGGATGGAGAGTGTCTTACGGGTGTGTTAAAACTTAAATAGTAAAAAGCTAACTCTCTAAGGAGCAGGTGTTCTGCTATTGCTAAACACCAAATACGCACATAGAAAGTTTTGAACTTTGGGCTAAAAATAGCGGTTTTTTGCAGATAGCCGCAAAAATGCCTGTTTTAATTTTGTCAGGTACTAGGAATGGGCGAAGATGAGATGAATTTGGCTCAGCCTAGACTTCTGAAGTTTTCCACGACAGGACTGGGGAAACTTCAGAAGTCTTTAGCGTCGGCCCCAGAATACCATTTACTAACAGATAGGTATATTTTTTTGACTGGAGAGGTTGGGGTGATGGGCATTATTCATTTTAGTGAAGAGTTTGCCCGAAATCCGTTAAAAACGGTACATTGTTTGAGCTTCAGTAAGGCTAAATTTAAAATACGGCAAGCCCGAAATCCACTCCAAAAGAAGTAGGAACTAATGATATAGCGAGTTTGTAACGTTTAGGATTTTGGGCTGACTAGTAGCGTTAAGAAATGAATACAGCCCTGGCTTTTGCTTCTTTGTGTCATAGACAAAGAAGTCGCCGAAGGCACATGCATGCAAAAGGGGAGCTAGGCCATATCCATTTTTGGTGAAGTAAATTTTAGCCAATTATTGGCCTATCGACCAACCCACTTCAGAAGTTTACCTGGGCATACCTTAGGAAAACTTCTGAAGTCTAATTCACTATCTATTCCTCCTTATCAGCACTTAGCTTGTTCATTATTGCGCCAGCGATCACGCCAATTGCGATTCCTACACTTACGCCGATCGGAATATTACCTATAGAAACGCCTAATGCTGCGCCGATTCCAGCGCCTAGCGCAACTCCCATACCTATTTTAGACTTATCATCTTTCATTCGCTTAATATTTAAGGTGAATAAAACACTTACGATAGTCTTAAGGTAGGGCGATCAAAGGGTCGTTTTCACAATAATCGACCAAATCAGACTCAGAATCGGCTAAATCCGATTAAGTTATGTGGAAGGAAATTATTTTTTTCGTTTCTGTTTCTGTCCGCGTGTCTTAGGCTTCTTATATTTTAGCTTCAGCTTATCTGCATAACGAACTTTCTTACTATCCTTCTTATTCTTATCTGCTTTTTCGTGAAAAGCTCCTCCTGCTTTTTCTGGATCAGCTAGTTTAACGACAATGTTTTTCATGAACACCTTCGGTAGTTCTGCCTCAATCAATTCAGTCGAGACCTCGACCTCCTCTGGCATTGGCACCATCGGAATACTATAATCCATCAACTTCTCTATGGCCAACTGAAACTCCTGTTCTTTTTCCGATACAAAGGAAATAGCAATTCCTTCAGCGTCAGCTCGTCCTGTTCTACCGATACGATGAATATAATTCTCAGCCTCTTCTGGTATGGCAAAATTGATCACATGGGATACTTCCGCAACATCTAGGCCCCTAGCAATGACATCCGTTGCGATGATCAGTCGATAAGTCCCATTTTTGAATTGTTTTACCGTATTAAATCGATTATTCTGGGCTTTATTAGAGTGAATCACACCGATCTGTCCTTCATATTTTTCTTCTAATCGTTCATAAAGTAAATCTGCCAATTTTTTAGTGGCTGAAAAAACCAATACCTTATTCATGCTCTTATCCGCTGACAGCAAATGATCTAAAAGATTGACCTTTGTATTGAAATTGGGAGCAGCGTAAGCCTTCTGGCTAATATTCTTGAGCGGTGTACCTACTGGTGCAGCAGAAATTCTTTCAGGAAAATTGAAGAAAGTATCAAGGAGTTCTTCTACATCATCTGTTAGTGTAGCAGAAAATAGGAGGTTCTGCCTTCTGGGAGGAAGTAAATCTAAGATGTTAATGAGTTGATGTCGAAACCCGAGATTCAGCATTTCGTCTACCTCATCTATGATTAGCTTCTTTATCTTCTTGACCTTTAATGAGCCTTTGTAAATGAGATCTAACAGGCGTCCAGGCGTAGCCACCAATACATCCATACCTTGATCTACCAGCTTGACCTGCGTATTGATATTTGTTCCTCCATAAACACCCACTGCTACCACGTTCATGTAGGGCGTCAGTTGTTCGACGGCCTCTACGACTTGTACTACCAATTCTCTAGTAGGTACGATGATCAAAATTTGTGGAAATCGATCCTTGGCAAATTTCCAGAGTCGCAAAGTGGGAAGCAAATAGGCAAAGGTTTTACCCGTCCCTGTTTGCGCGACGCCAATTACATCTCGTCCCGACATTACCACCGAGAAAACCTTCTCCTGGATCGGCGTAGGATGCACCAACTCCAGATCCTGTAAGGCATTCCGGAGGGGCGTATTTAGGTTAAAATCATTAAAAGTACTCATAGACAAATCTATTTTCGCAGACACCAAGTCCTGTCTCTTATACACATCTCCGAGC